>CAZPTT010000042.1:29279-40335 GCA_964589435.1 uncultured Pirellulaceae bacterium | reverse complement strand
CGATTGAGCCAGAACCAATTTGATTGCTGGCTGGATCAAAAACAAACCACTCTCCTGCGTTGGCTGCATAGTTTAGCGGGTAATGATAAGGGTTTCCGTTCTTCAATCGGACTCGGTCGTTCACTTCTGATGGGCACAGATAGGCTGGAACTCGGGCCGAAGCGAGAGCCACTGTTTCGCCAGCAATGTTGATCGGCGGCGTTGCCGTATAACTTTGCGAGAAATCAATCTGGCTTTCGAGGTTGGCTTGCTCCAGGAACGGCAAAATCTGAGCTTGAATTGACCAGCCATCGACCGATCCCGTCGTCGGGTCACCAGCCGCCAACCAAGCGGCTGGAAATTCTTCGTAAGCCGATTCGTAGTTCAGCGTCGCCAGAGCGAGCTGTCGCAAATTGTTGCCGCAAGAAATGCGTCGGGCCGCGCTTCTGACTTGCTGAACCGCTGGTAGCAGCATTCCAATCAGGATGCCGATGATGGCAATGACGACCAAGAGTTCGACGAGTGTAAATCCGTTTGAATTTCGTTTGCGTCGTTGGTTGGGTGAGAGGAATGTGTTTCGTATTCGCGCGAAATGACAATCGTTCATCTGAAGGGTCTCCAAATTTCACAGGTTGAGACCTTGGGCACAACATGAGCTCAAGGGCTCCGAGCACGTGGCTGGCTGCGAATTTGGAAAGCTGGATCACCAAGAGTGGAAAAATCCAGCAAGGCCAAAAGGACGTGGCTTGCTTCGAAGTCGGAAATTGCTTACGTTTTTACGTCTTAAGCAATTGAGATTCAATCTCAACAGTAAATTGTACTGATTATGGTTGACTCTACAACCGCATCTCGGAGGATTTTATCCGAGTCCAGCCGACCAATTTGAAATTTGATTTCAACTCATGAACGTCGAAAATAACAGCGATCGAAATGCCCCAAAAGGGAAAGCAGCTACATCAAAACAAGCCGCCGGACCGAGGGGCGTGATGGAGCCTGTTGGCGATGGAGATGGCTTGGCGAACGATCAAAACGAAGCGGCAGAAACGACTGGTCAAGCCCCTCAACTGCCTAAGATCATCAGCTTTTCGGCTTTGGCTCGATGCGGTGATGAAATTTGGATCGAAAACAACGGACAGATTTATCGACTTCGCAGAACCAAACAGGATAAGTTGATTCTGACGAAGTGATTGGGGGCAGATGACGCGAGCTGAAGCTGACTCAAGAAGTGAGTTGAGTTCGGCTAAGGGATGTCGCAGATAGACGGAACGAAAAGTCCCTTCTGTTCGATTGAACCAAAGAATCTGAAACGATGTCGTGCTCTCGCTGAAGTGCGCATGCCCACGCAAGCGAGGGCATGGCACCCACAAAGCGAGGGCATGGTACCCACAAAGCGAGGGCATGGCACCCATAAGATTTGGCGAGGGCATGGCACCCACAATGCGAGGGCATGGCACCATGGAAAAAGGGGCGAGGCCGTGGCACCCACAAAAATTAGTCAACTCAGCAATGACGAACTACTGGTTTGGTGGGTTCAACCTACACACAAAAAAGCACGTGGCCCAAGGGCCACGTGCTTGTTCTTTAGGTACGCCTAGTTCTGTACGCAAGGAAAATTGCGTCGCTCCAGTCCGTATCCGATTAGATTCGCATCCATTCGCGATTCGTCTCGAAGAAACCGAACTCAGCGAAAATTACTCAGCGTCTTCTTTTGCTTCAGCTTCCGCTTTTGGCTCTTCGGCCACAGCTTCTTCAGTCGCCGCTTCCGGCTTCTTGGTTTCAGCTTCCTTGATTGCGTCCATCAGCAATCCGCCGCCGCCCAAACCACCTTTGAGATCCGACGCTGGAATATTTCCAACGTTGGCTGCGGCGGTTTCTGACTCACGCTTCTTGGCGTCTTCGGCTTCTTGCTCTTCGCTCCAATCCACACGACGTCGAGATAGTCCGATCTTGCGATCTTCGGTATCGACACGAAGCACTTTGACTTCCAGTTCGTCGCCGACTTTGACGATGTCTTCTGGATTCTCGACCTTTTGATCGGCCAGTTCGGAAATGTGAAGCAAGCCTTCGAGTCCGTCTTCCAATCCAATGAACACACCGAAGTTCGTAATCTTTGTGACCTTGCCCGAGATGACTTGGCCAGGTGTGTAGCGGTTGGGAATGTCGGTATTCCAAGGATCGTCGCTCATCTGCTTCAATCCAAGTGCGATACGACGTCGGTCGGTATCGACAGCGAGGATGCGGCAATTGAGCTCCTGGCCCTTCTCAAGGACTTCGTTCGGATGGCTGATCTTACGAGTCCACGACATGTCGGAAACGTGAAGCAAGCCATCGATGCCTTCTTCAAGCTCGATAAACGCACCGTAGTTGGTCAAGTTGCGAACCTTACCGGCGATCTCTTTGCCAATTGGGTATTTGCCTTCGACCTTGTCCCACGGGTTATCCTGAGTTTGCTTCATACCAAGCGACATTTGTTCGCCCGATTTGTCGATTCCAAGAACCGATACAGGAATCTCGTCGCCGATGTTCACCAACTCACTTGGGTGATTAACACGCTTCACCCAAGACATTTCGCTGATGTGAACAAGGCCTTCGATGCCTGGCTCAAGCTTAACAAACGCACCGTAGTTCATCACGTTGACGACTTCGCCAGTGTGAGCCGAGCCGATTGGGTATTTGGTTTCGACATCGTCCCATGGGTTTGGCAGCAACTGCTTCAAGCCAAGAGCGATCTTGACCTTTTCGCGGTCGATGTTCAGCACCATCACGTCGAGTTCCTGGTCCATGCTAACCATTTGCGATGGATGAGAAATTCGGGTGTGCGACATGTCCGTGATATGCAGCAAGCCGTCGATGCCCCCCAGGTCGACGAACGCACCGAAGTCGGCGATGTTCTTGACGATACCTTTGCGGATCTGACCTTGCTCCAATTCGGCCATCAATTTCTGCTGCGCGTAAGTTCGCTCTTTCTCGATGAGCGAACGACGGCTGACGACGATGTTTCGTCGTTGATCGTCAATCTTGAGGACTTCACATTGAACAACGCGTCCGATGTAGTCTCCAATGTCGCCTGGACGACGAATGTCGACTTGGCTCGCCGGCAAGAACACGGGCACGCCAATGTCGACGAGCAAACCGCCTTTGATCTTGCGAGTACAAGTACCGGTAACGATGTCGCCTTCTTTGACTTTCGAGATCACGTCCATCCAGTGGATGATGTGATCGGCTTTTCGCTTACTGACGGCAATCAAGCCAGACGGATCGTCGGCGCGGCCCAGTTCGTCTTCAAGGTCTTCGATGAGAACCTTGATCGTTTGGCCAACTTCCGGAACATCGTCTTCGTCCCATTCGTTGCGTGGGATCGTGCCTTCACTCTTGAAGCCAACGTCGATGACGACGTGATCGTCGTCAACGCGAACGATTTTGCCTTCGACAATTTCGTTCAGTTCGTATTTTTGATCGTTGCCACTTCCTTCGCGGAAGTAAAGTTCGGTGATGTCCAGATCGTGAAGGTCATCAACGGTTGTTGCAAAGAGCGAGCCTAGCTCTTTTTCAATTGAGTCGTCTTCGAGTGAGTGAATTAAGTTGCGATTTACCATGAGTTCTTTTCGAGGTTGTTTGCCAATGGTTTGATTCGAATCGGGTTGTCGGTTGCAACATCGGAAACTTGATTTTGAACCACGTGGTCACGCGGGCAAAAATAGAAGTCGATGTTCAAGCATGAACAGCCAAAATCGAGATGATTGGCAAGGCCTGTGGGTTGCACGTCAATTTTGGACGCGACAGGGAATTGAAATAAAAGGCAAAGCGTCTGTGTTTGTCTTGATGCAAGGCCAAGCTTTGAAAGCTTAAAATTACAGAAACAGATCGCGTCACCACGTTGGATCGCCAAAGTAGCAAATTGCCACGGTCATCGCAATGTTTAACCGCGATTTGGCCAGTTTTTCTTGAATTATCGGATCAGGCGTTGCAGCCGCCATAATCGGAAGTTCCTCCTTCTCATCGGTTCGTGTGACGACCAACCTTGATTTTTCAATGGAATTTCTGGTGAACCTGGGGGAGGAAAACCAGTCTTTCGTCTGTCCTAGCAGATGTTTGATGGCATTTCTGGCATTCGGCCAAGCCCAGATTGCACGATTTCTTGCTGCAAAGGATAATAGTGATGTCGGGTTCCGCTAACGCGGCGGAATTAACTAACGCCCCAAAAACAGTTCACTCTTACGGCGTAGAACTTGATGGGATGCTCGAGCGAAAGGAGGTGTTTTTGATGTTTTATTTCTGTACTAGCCGAGGTGGCTCCGTTTAATATCGGACAGCCGGCGGGTTGCCGATGAAGCCACCCTTCGTTTGGGTCTACGATCTTTCTGTCATGATCCAATAACGATAAAAGGCCCGTCCCAAATTTTGGGGCGGGCCATTTTTTATGCGCGGTCAGGTTTTACTAGCTTGGCCTCACGCCTGAGAGTTCTGCCTTTGTTGTCGACAAAGTGCGAAAACAAGCACGGGTGCCATGCCCTCGCTTGCGTGGGCATGCTTACGAAAGCGTAAAAAAATCACCCAACAAGCAATCGTAAAAAAGGCGCCCACCAATTCAGCACGGGTGCCATGCCCTCGCTTGCGTGGGCATGCTTACGAAAGCGTAAAAAAATCACCCATCCATTCAGCTTCAACAGGCCTCAAGGGTTCGAGTCACGCCTGAAAATTTTGTCTTCTGCGTTTACAAAAAGCAAAAATAACAAGCGACGCCAAAGGGATCGCCCTCGTCGGCTCAGGCACGCCGACGACAATCGAAGCGGATCCAGCGTCGGAATTGAACGACCGGGTAATCGTTTGGTTGTCGTACTCAACGATAATGTCGTAATCGCCTTTGAAACCTCGCAGGCTAAATTGGCCCGACGAATCGGTAAGTCCTTGTTCTTCAGTCCACCAATCGCCAAACACCAGGTCTTGGTAAGCAAGCAGCGCTTCCCGTTCCGTCCAGTCCGAGTTGTAAAGTGCAGCCGGCGATAGCCAATGTGCGTTTTCCCAGAAGCCCCACATCGTTATCCCTTCCAGCGACTCATGGCTGAACGCGGAAACCAAATACTCCCGCATCAATCTAGCATGCTCCGTTTCGTCATAGATCTCGTTCCCTTCGGAGTCAGTCGTGGAGACGTCGATGTCAAATTCTGTTAGTTGAATGCGATCCACAACATTTGAGAATCGCTCCAACTGTTGGTAAATACTCTCCGTCGTTGAGTTGCGATTTCGGCCCCATGACGATTTGAAGTGGCCTTGAATTCCGATTCCATCGGGAGCCGCTCCATTGTCGATCATATGATTGATGATGCGTTCATAGTTGTTGGCAACGTTCCCTCCGTTGAGCACGTTGTCTTCATTCATCCACATTTCCAAGTTGGGCGCCGCGGCGCGTGCGTGGTTAATAATGTCGATATAAATGTCTGAGCCTAAAACGTCCTCGTAAGTATCGGGCCCCCAGCCGACCGGGTGATTGACCACGTCCCACTCGGTGACGCGATCGCCTACCGAGGAAAGTTTGTCAGTGATGTGGTCGAACAATGGCTGGCGAATTTGCGTTGTGTCATTGGTCGAATTGTCTGGCCCGTAGCCATCGGTTCCACTCAATGTTCCCCAGGCAGCGTAATGCCCTCGAATGGAAAGGTTGTTAGCGTCCAACCAGTCCATCGCCGAATTAGCTTGCGCTTCACCAAAGTTCGATCCCCATGCGCCAGTCCAAGCCGGCCATTTCATGTCATTTTCAAAGACAACGGAGTTGAAGTTTTCGAGCAGTTTTTGTTTGTAGATTTGGTTGTCCGCGGAAGATGAATTGATTCGGTTGGCAACCGCTGCGGTTCCCCACCGGAATTGATGGTTCTTCATGTTGACCGAGACTTGCGCGTTTTCAATCGCGTTGCCAAATTGATCGACCACCTCAATATCAATATCACTTTTGCGATGCTGTTCGATGCGAGCTCGGGCTTGATCGAAGAAATCACCACTCTGTCCGAATGCGAACATAGGCAAGGCCAAAATTCCCAGAAGAGATAGACAAGAGGCTGAGAAAAGATAACATCGCATCATGGAGTCCTCGGAAACGTTGAATCTTCTGAAGTCGATCTCTCCATTGTAACTTCAAAATTCGACGCTGCCATCGTGAAGAGCCGTCAAGCATCATTGTCAGTCCTTCGTTGAAATTGATCGTTTTGGCAGCGTGTCCCGTCAATTCCCGACCGCCCATGAATTGCAATCGCGTAGTTTCCGAAGTGAAACAATGTTCAATGCTTAAGTTGGCTAGAGGTTTACGTGTGCAGTAGAGGTTATGGGTTTATGGGTGTTAGAGATTTATGGGTGCGGGAGGTTATGGGTGCGGGAGGTTATGGGTGCGGGAGGTTATGGGTGCTGGAGATTTGTGAGGGCAGGAGATTTGTGAGGGCAGGAGATTTGTGGGTGCGCGAAGGTTTCATGCGTGGACAAGCGTTTCATGGGTGCCATGCCCTCGCTTGCGTGGGCATGTTCGCTTCAATACTCAAACTGAGAGTTTTCAAACTCCGCACCGCTATCAATCGACAATGGCGGATCGTAAGAAAGTAGGCCGTAACAAGTGTAGCGCCGTTACGGCAACTTCAGTTTGAACGCTCCTGTTTTGCCGTATCGTCGTCGCTGACGCTCCTTGATAGCGGCCTACAACCGCTTAGTTTGAATAGCGAGAACTCGGAGCTTTGAGCGCGGAGCTTCATTTCAAGTTCGAAACCCACAATTTGGTTGCTCTCGTTTAGTTTAGGATGATCATCGCATCACCGTAGCTGTAAAAGCGATACTGCTCTTCAAGGGCTGCGGCATAGGCTCGCTTCATCAACTCGTCACCGCCAAACGTATGCACCAAAACCAGCAAGGTACTGCGAGGTAAGTGGAAGTTTGTCATCATCACATCGACTGATTTGAATTCGTACGGTGGTCGGATGAACAGATCAGTGTCGCCTGACCAAGGCACTAACGTTCCAGATGCGCTGGCCGTTTCGAGAACGCGGACACTCGTCGTGCCGACGGCGACGACGTTGTTGCCTGCGTCGCGGGCCGCATTGATTTTGTCGATTGATTTTTGATCAATGCTGCCTTGCTCGGAATGCATCACATGATCATCAAGAGAATCGGCAGCCACCGGTTTGAATGTTCCGACTCCTACATGAAGCGTCACGTTGGCGATGTTGACTCCTCGATCGATCAACCGCCCCATCAAGCCTTTCGTCAAATGTAGGCCGGCCGTTGGAGCCGCAACCGCCCCTACGTTCTTGGCGAAGATCGTTTGGTAGTCCTTGAAATCCGCGTCCACCATGTTGCCGCCACGAATGTAATTGGGCAGCGGAATTCGACCGACCAAATTCAAGACGCCTTCCGCATCGAGATCGCTTTGCGGTTTGACGATCCAGGAACCGTCGTCCAGTCGGCTGACCAGATCAAGAATCATCGCATCCAATCCGTTGCGATCTTGCAGTGTCACGGTCTCGCCGGGTTTCGCGTTACCGCGTGTTTTGCAGAGAACTCGCCAGTTGCCACCTACATCGGCTTGCAGGAAAAGTCCCTGCCATCGCCCTCGAGTTTTTGTTCTGAAGCCAACCAATTTCGCCGGAATGACTTTGGTGTCATTGAGAACCATGCAATCGCCAGGATTGAGAATCTCATCCAAATCTCGCACATGCCAATGATCGATGGCACTGGTGGAGCGATTGACGACCAAGAGGCGCGCGTCTTCGCGATTGGGAAGCGGATGTTGGGCGATCAACTCTTTCGGAAGGTCAAAATCGTAGTGGTCGGTTTGGTCGAATGCCGTCACGTCATTTGATTTCAAGTTTGTCTCCCGATTCGGCTCATTCGTGCGTAGATCCAGTCGTTCACGTTCTGCAATGGATCACATTTTTGAAAAGTTCTTGGTTTTCCTGTGTTTCCAAGTCGCTGTGTTTCCAAGTCGCTTTCATCCCCGTTGTTTTCACCAGCGAGGACGCGGCTTGCGGTCGGAGCCTGAGAAACACGAAGTTCGTTGTACGAACTTTTCCCGCCAATCTATAGGGGCTTAAGCAATTTTGCGTGGTTCAATCGGCTTGGCTCCGGTCGAATTCCAAAGTCAGAAGTGTAGTGAGATCGTGAACGCTGGTGAGATCGTGAACGCTGTGGGCGACGTTCAGCCCGCGGAATTTAGTCGCCCATTTTTTACCACCGTCACTTCAAAGAAAATTTGCACAGAAAATTTGCACAGAAAATTTGTCGAGAACTGACCCGAGTGAGGGCGCGCTTGTGGCGCGTTTATGGGCCACTTGGGCTAACCACAACATCTTGTATCCGCAAATCATGAACCTCCGTAAACGACCTGCAGCGACCCACAACGATTGGCAAAGCAGCAAATTTATTGACGAGCAAATAGCGGCATTGGATCATTGGTTGAGCAAATTTCGAGCCCAAGTTTTCCATTTAAATTTTCTATTTTTTGAGCTTTGTTTCTGCGACGATTCGGAATGCAAGCATTGTTTTGACTCGGAAAAACACGTCTCTTCCGCGACGTTGACCTGCCAGCCGAAAGCAGTATCTTGATTGCTCGGTGGCATGGGAATCGGAGTGCCCGGCCGATCCTAAGCCATTGTGATTTGAAAATGGATGAGACACGACTTGTGCGAATCTTGGTTGGCCACAACTCGGAATCCCTTTGTTGGACTCAGTTCGATATTGGGCTCAGTTCGATATTGGCGTCCCACGTTGCGATGATCGAGCCCTTCAGTTCGATGGCTGAGTGTACATCTCGAAAACAGTTGAAATGTCCTTTTTGATACGTCCTTTGTTAGCCTTGTCAGCAGGCTGAGCGTCATGTCTGGTCACAGAATGACTCTTGTTTGCTGGTAGCCGGTCAAGATGAACGGTTGGCAAACTGCTCCTTGTGTTTCGACACGAGGCTCAAACAGGCGAGTTTGTACAGGATGTACAAACTCGCTTTTTTTTCGAATTGACGGTTTTCGGCTTTGAGCTGCCTCGCGTTTTTGGCTTGTATTTTTGCCGGTGTCAACAAACTCAATTTGCCTTTATGATCGGGTGCTATCAAAGCACATTCGATTGAGAGCTCAACGTTGACCGTCCACATCCCTGTACTCGTAGAAGAAGTCATCGAAGGCCTGCAGCCCAAATCTGGCGACGTCATTATTGACGGCACGCTGGGCGGCGGAGGCCACACAAGCCGCTTGCTTGATTTGGTCGGTGAAACAGGTCGAGTCATTGGATTCGACCGTGATCCAGCTGCCGTTGAGGAAACGACCGGGCGTATTGACGATCCGCGATTCTCTGCTTACGTCGCGAACTACGCAGACATTCCTGAGTATCTGAACGAGTTAGAGGTCGGTCCTGTCAATGGAATTCTGCTTGATCTAGGGCTCAGCAGCGATCAACTCGAAGATCGGGAACGCGGGTTTAGCTATCAAAGTGAAGGCCCACTCGATCTGCGATTCAACCCTTTAGCCGGTGAGTCGGCGGCGAAGATGGTCAATCGGCTGAACGAAAAATCTCTCGCCAACGTGATCTATGAGTTTGGCGAAGAGCGTTTAAGTCGTCGGATTGCTCGAAAAATAGTCGCGGTTCGGCGCGTCGAGCGAATCGAGACGTCTCAACAATTGGCGAAGCTTGTCAGATCGTGCGTGCCGCGATCAAAGAACCATTCGATTGATCCGGCGACCCGGACATTTCAGGCCCTCAGAATCGCTGTGAATGAGGAATTGAAGTGGTTAAAGGTTTCGATGAAGCGTCTTCCCGAGCGTTTGGCTCCAAGGGGACGATTGGCTGTGATCAGCTTCCATTCTTTGGAAGATCGAATCGTAAAACACTCGCTACTTGAGAATGACAGCATGAAAGTGCTGACAAGGAAACCGATTCAGGGGACGCCCGAAGAGATCGATAAAAACCCTCGCAGTCGCAGTGCAAAATTGCGTGTAGCGGAACGGTTAGCTGATCCTGCCGTCAGCTAATCACTTAACCAATGTCAGCTAATCGCATAGCTGATTGATTTGCGTTGCGAACCTTGTGCGTTGCGAACCTCGTGCGTTGCTAGCACTGGGCTGTGTTGATTCAAATGGTAGGCAATCAATCCTGCTCGTGATCATGGGCCGGAAAATCACCCGCGAGACTTTAGCCATTATCGGCGTTTCTTGATATTGGTGGATTCGGTACAGTTTCGCCGCCCCCAAATAGTGGTTTTGCCTGTCTCCAATTGCAGATGCTCATGAGCGATCCATTCGCGCCAGAATCGAACCATAAAGTCATTCGCGAGGCACAAGCCAGCCTCTCGTTGATCGCCATCCTTTTGATTGTATTCGTATACGTTACTTACTATCGGATGACCGGTCAGGGCTCGCGCGTTCCCGAGCACGTTCTTCGTGCGCCGGTTTCAAAGTCGATTTGGACTGAACCAAGTGATCGGCAAGGCTCAGTAGAGAGATATAACAGCTCTCGGTTCGCGGAGCGTGAGTCAAGCAATGGTTCAGATTTCAAAACGGCTGGAGCCATGTCTGCGGAGTCCTCGGCTCCTAACAGGCTGGGGGCCCAAACTGCACGTGGACAGCGTATGGATGTGCGTTCCTCATTAAGCGGTGCGCGTTCCTCATCAAGCAGTCTCGCTGCGAATGCTCAGCCATTAAGCAACCGCGGGCAACAGCATCCGCTCGATGCAACCGGCCCGCATTTTGACAGCCCGCCTCCAATGCAAGCCAGTGCATCCTCTAGCGATCTGATCGCTGGCAACGCAGCGATGCTGAATCGAAAAATTACCGATTCGCTTGCTGCGATGGACAAGATTCAAGCCAGCTTGAATCGTTCATTGGAAAGTAGAAATGCCGACGCTGATCAAAAAGGAAGAAAACAAAATTTAAGACCGCAGGTTGAAAGGCCAGTCCAGCGACCAGCCAGCTTGCTGGCTCAATCACCGGTGAAAACCACGACACCTCAGTTGAACAACTTCGACCCATCAAAATTGATGGAATCGAAGTCGGCTTCGTTAGACAATTTGAAATCAATCAATTCGAAGTCAATCAGTTCGAAGTCAATCAGTTCG
>CAZPTT010000042.1:20605-29179 GCA_964589435.1 uncultured Pirellulaceae bacterium | reverse complement strand
TTCGAAGTCAATCAGTTCGAAGTCAATCAGTTCGGGTCAGCCGCTCGAGACCACATTTGCATCGATCGGACAACCCAAGAAACTGCGACCCAAACAAAGTCAAAGCAAACGGATCCGCGTAGTCGATGATGCCGATGCGAACTTAACCCGGCAAGCCTCCACGTTTGGAGCTCCACAGCCCAAACTAAACGCGCCGCGTCCGATCTTGCCGAAAGCCAACACGAGTTCCTCGCTTACTAAACAGCCACTGCATTTCAATGGTCTGCGTTCTACCGAAGATTCGTCATCCTTGTCCTCGCATACGTCAGCACCAACTCGTTCGCAAACGATGGCGATTCGAGTTGACGATCCTGAATCTGCCAAGCCAGTTTCTCGAACGCAGCCGCGTGCAGATGCCAACTTGGATGCCAACTCATTTGAAGCTGCCTTGGCCAGTAATGCAGGCGTCTCGAACGATTTCGTTGGTAGTGCGATTCAGGATTCGCCTGTAAAAAATTCGGCTCCAGTTTCTGAACTGCCAAAAAACAATCAGGTTGAATCGTTTTATCAACTACCAACAACGAATCCAAAGCGAAGCGGATCTGCGCCGATGAGCGTCAACGTTGTCGCCGAAACCACTGCCAATATTGAATTGCCAGGAACCAACTTGCCAAGAACCAACCTGCCCAAAGCTGATTTACTGACGGCTCCCGCTCAGGCAGTGCAACAAGTTGACCTTTCCGTGGATGCGGATTCATCTCCCCAACTGCTAAGCAATTCAAGACAGCATATTGTTCAGCACGGTGACAGTTTCTGGACGATCGCCCAAGTCCGCTATGGAGATGGCCGATACTTCCGCGCCCTCTACAAATACAATGAGCTCACCGTTGCAAGTTTTGATCGGCTGGATGTTGGGACTCCGATTGACACACCAGATCGCCAAGACCTTGCCCGGCTGTACCCGAAACTTTGCCCACAGCCCGAGCAACCCTTGAATCGAGAATCATCAGAATCCGTCGGTCTTGAGAGCGGTAATCAACTAAGATCTGACCAAGGCCCCAGTGGCGTCCGTTTCGTGAGTCGACCGACTCGCTTCGAGCGGCAAGCTCCCCAGTATTACGTGACGCAGGACGGCGACACCCTTTTTGAGATCGCACGGCAACGGCTCGGCCAAGCCTCAAGATTCTCGGAGATTTACGAATCCAACGCCGAACAATTGCATCATGATGTCGGGCATCTGACACAACTGCGGGCAGGAATCAAACTAAAGCTCCCGTCCGCAAGTCCTCGCTGAACTTGTCCTCGCCGCGCAACACGCATGTTACAATTTCTGCGTCGACGACCTTGCAGTCGACATCGAATCGTCAACTTGCAACTCCATAGTGTTTGTGTCTTTACCTGATGTCTGACCCTGTTTCCAAATTTGGTCTTTTGCGAAAGATTGTTTCCGGCGGCCAAACGGGTGTCGATCGAGCCGCTTTGGACGTTGCGATCTTTCTAGAGATCGAACATGGCGGCTGGTGCCCGCTCGGTCGGCGCGCTGAAGACGGCATGATCCCAAAAACTTATGCGTTGACAGAAACCGAGACTCGGAACTACGTGGTTCGAACCGAACGCAATGTAATTGATTCTGACGGAACGCTTATTCTGTTCCGTGATCAGCTAACTGGTGGCACGGAGCTGACTCGAAAGTTGGCACTGAAGCATGGTCGTCCGCTTTCGTGTGTCGATTTGGAAAGCTTCCATGAAGAGGAATTCGCTAGGCTGCTGGATTGGATTGAATCACAAAACATCCAAGTCCTCAACGTCGCTGGCCCACGCGAATCAAGTTGCGAAGGCGTTGGCAAGCAGGCGGAACAATTTCTTGTGGTGGCTTTGGCCCATCGGCAGTTGGGTTGATCGGATTGACTGCAAAGCGATTAACCGCGAGTTGGTGCTAGTTTTTCGCCCGATGCGAAAGTTTCATCTTCTTCGGAAAAAACCTCGCCTCGGGTATCGGGTTAAACAAAGATTTGCCGAAGTTATTTTCTCCACGTTCCTAAACTAAACAAACCGGCTGACTAAGAAAATCAGCCGGTCAGCTCAGGTTTCCGCAGGTTTGGAAGATTACCAAGCCCATGTCGTCACAGGTTTCGCATCGGGTATTCGTCTTAGGTTTTTCGTCTTAGGTTTCGCAGCGAGTTTTGGTATTCGATGGCTGAACAGACAGAACGGGTTTGATGGCAATTAGCTCGTTGTTTGCAATTCTCCATTTGCACAGTTCTGGCAAGTTTCTAGCCAGCCTTCAAGCTTGTCGGCACAACCAATTTGTTCGGCGTATTGGGTGAGACAAGGATCATCAATCGTCGCGTCGTTCTTGCCAAGGAGATTGGCGAAGTAGACCGCTGATAGAGTTGAGAATGATTTGGTTTCATGCCACCAAGGCTCGTGGTGAAATGCAATCACTTCCACAAGTGACTGAGGCAACCCCCAGCGAGACGCCAAGAACGCGCCGATGTCTGCATGGCTCAATCCAAAAATACTGATTTCAGCCTCTCGCAAAGAGATGCCCTCATTGACTGCCCGCAGGCAAGCCATTTCAAACTCCGCTGGGTCAACGGACAGCAATACTAGTTTTCCGATGTCGTGCAAAATACCCGCTGTGAACGCTTCTTCTGCAAGATCGTGGCTAAGCCCTGCTTGGATGCAGAGCCGTTGTGCATCGACCGCTACTTTCATGCTGTGATGCAATAGGCCGTCAATTGAAAAGCCAGTTCTTGCTTGGCCTTCTTGTGGCCGAAAAACGCCAATAGCCAACGTCAATGCTGAAATCGTTTCTAAGCCCAACATCGTCGCAGCCCGCGAAGCTGACGTGACGGAATGTTGCAAGCCAAACATCGACGAATTGGCAACGTGAAGAATTTTCGCAGTCATCGCCGGGTCACGTGAAATAATCTCACCAACTGTTTCAGCCGAAGAGCCTGGAGAATCAAGCTCAGCGTTGAGTTCACGATAGATCTCTGGAAGCATCGGCAGGCTTGGAATTCTAGCAACTAGCTCGGCCAGTGAATCGGATTGGAGAACGTTTCGTGACAATCGAGCTTTTTGAAAAGCAAGAGCAAGTTCTCCCAAACCATACGGCTTGGGTAAAAACTGTTCCATCTGCTTCGCTTCCTTCATAGCCGCTCGCTTTTCAAACTTACCGGCAGCAATCACTCGAATCGTTTCTGGGTTCAGATTGAAGACAGCGTTTAGAAATTCGGGGCCATTCATCCCGGGCATGGTCAGATCCGAAACGACGGCTTGAAACTCCTGAGTTTCGAATTTCGATAACGCTTCAGTTCCGCTTGAGGCGAATTCGTATTCGAATGTGAGATTTGATTCATCCAACATGTTTTTGGTAGCTCTCATCGAGCTTGCTTCGTCAATGACAAACAGAACTTTCATGGCCTTTTTCCTCAGAATTCCTCGATCTAATTTGGTTGAATGCGAAAACATACGTTTCGTAAATTGCGCGACCCCAGGTTTCTACTAAACATGGGGATTCCCTTATGAAACTGCGTCAAAACAAGGAATGCGGGAGTATTGAGCTCCACAAAACTGTCTGCAGCTAGGGAAGTAAACGAGCGGGAAATCAGATTTGTGCTTGTCATCGAGGTAGCCACATCGGCTAACAAACAATAGCATGCAAGCCTCATCTCACTTTTCTATTTTTACGACGACGGACGAATGCGCCGACCAACTGTCTATCTCTATTTGCCCGATGAACCGCATTTAGCGAAAATTGCTTCGCTGCTAACTGGCACAGATTCTGAAATTGTCGTTGTCAATTCGGTCGAATGTGTCGTCAGTCGGTATGATCCCACGTCGAGAAACTTTTTGGTCATCAGTCTAAAAATTGGCGAAGAAAATTGCACGAAGTGGCTAATGAAGCTCTCCGAATTCGGCTGCAAGATTCCCTTCGTTGCGGTGACAACTCAAGCCAATACCCGTGAGGTAATCATGGCGATGCGTCACGGTGCACTTGATGTTTTGGAACCACCTTTTGACGGTAAGCTATTCCATAGCCGTGTTCATGAAGGGATTAAACATGACGGTAATCGAATTCGACTTGCTGAAAACAACAAGCATGTAAGGCAACGTCTAAGCAAGTTGACGCGGCGCCAGCAGGAAATTCTCGATATGGTTGTCGAAGGCATGCTTACGAAGCAAATTGCCAAGCAATTGGATGTCAGCGTTAAGACTGTCGAAGTTCATCGAAGCAACATCACAAAGAGGATGAAGGCTGATTCCGTGATCCATCTCGTTCGGATGGTTATGGACTATCGACGTTCCAACGAGGAGTGATTTGGAGCGATATTAGAGAGCTTCGCCACAACTGAATACGAGCTTACTGAATACGAGCTTACTGAATACGAGCTTACTGAATACGAGCTTAATATTGAGGCTCTAGCATCGAGCAAGGCGTTCACCGTTGCTGTTTTTATCTGGCTGGCCAATTCCAACTGGGTAAATCAAACTGCTCAACGCCTTCCAGTTGAGTCGCGCCGAAAACCTTTTCAAGCTGAAAGTGTTGGCACTGTTGGTACGCCTTCAGCATTTCGATCAAGACCGGAGCATGCGTCACGACGATGACCTGATTCTCGATCGAGAATTGAATGATCAGCCGCCCAAGGGCAGGCAATAGATCTGGATGAAGACTGGTTTCGGGTTCATTAAGCACCATCAACTCAGGTGGTCGCGGCGTCAGCAGAGCCGCAATCAACAACAGATATCTCAGCGTGCCGTCCGACAATTCCGGCGCACGCAACGGGCGAAGCATGCCGTTTTGTTTTAACGAAACCACCAACCGAGAATCACTCCCACCAATTGACAATTGTGAACCTGGAAACGCGTCTTCGATGGCTTCGCCCAACGCCTGTGAATCTCCTACTTCCCGAATCGTTTGCAACGCGGCTGCCAAGTCGGCACCGTCGCCAGACAGCACCGGCGTATAGGTGCCGACTTCCGCTCGGCGAGCCGGCGCGTCGGAGTCGGTTCGGAAGTGGTCGTAGAATCGCCAAGTGCGTATGGTATCTCGAAGTAAAATCATCTCTGGCGCGTTCTGTGGATCCGCATACTCGGTCAGCATGCTTGCATAGCTGGACAATGGCACATCGATGTCTTGCCATTTCTTTTCAGGGCGGCAACGCAGGTTAGAACCACGACGATCTACGCAGAGGAACCGAGGCTTCATCGATGAGCCACGCCAAAGACATTCGCGTTTGATAATTGGGTCGAGGCCAAAGGCGGAACCGGATCCGGAAGAAGGCAGGCCGAGATCAATCGTGTAACTAAACTCATCGCTCGTGAATCCCAATCGTAGGCTGACGGGCTTCTTTCTTTTGTGTTGCCCTTGAACGGGATGTTGGCCACTCAGGACTTCTCGGGAAAACGATTCTGGCCCTGCCCAAAGAGTTGAGGTCAAACCGCCTTCTCGAGCCAGTGATTGAATCAGGCGACCCTCTGCTGCTTCGGCCAGCATTCGCAGCGTACGATAAATGCTTGATTTTCCGCTTCCGTTGGGTCCCGTGATTAAGTTCATTTGCCCCAGACAAAGAACCATGTCTTTGAGCGATCGATAACCGGAGATGGCAACGGTATGAAGCATAGGATTGAGCCGAAGCAATCCCGTTGTCTGATCAAAGAAACAACGGAATCTCGGTTAGAATCAGGCGTGGACTAGAAGGATTTCAGCCGATAATATAGCAGCAGTGGTGATTGTCTGATCGCCGCTTGGTTTCTGACTGAATTATTATTTGCCAGGTTAAGAAGATGATCGCCGAAACATTGAACTATTTGAAGCAACCTGAAAACATCGCCATCGCCGTTTTTCTTGGCTACGTGATCACGCTTACGCATCTTGTTGGCGCATACGTTTTGACGCTGTGCTTGAACATGTAGACTCGAGGCTTGCGGCCGGCCCAATTGCGTTACCTCGCGAAGCTCAAGTAAATTCGACTTGGTACTTCGCCCTAATACCGAACCCGAACTGCGAATTCGAGTTTGCAGAGCAGGCGATCTCTCCGTTCTTCTTTACTACGGGCACTGGGATGACTGGTGGCATTAACTAACGATTGCGTCGCGGATCGCCGGTGTCACTTGCCCATCGTCATTTCTTTTCTTCGCCAGTGCTCAAGATTGCCATGAAAGCCCTCTGAGGAATGTCGACGCTACCGACGGACTTCATACGCTTCTTGCCTTCTTTTTGCTTCGCCCATAATTTTCGTTTACGAGAGATGTCACCGCCGTAGCATTTCGCCGTAACATTTTTTCGCATCGCCTTCACTGTCTCACGAGCGATGACTCGCGTGCCAATCGCGGCTTGAACGGCGACTTCAAACATGTGGCGATTGATCTCGGACTTCAGTTTTTTGACGACCGCTCGGCCGCGTCGATCAGCGTCGGAGCGATGGCAAATAATACTCAAAGCATCAACTTTTTTCCCGTTAACCAGGATGTCCATCCGCACTAGATCGGCGGCAAAATAACCGATGATGTCGTAGTCCATCGTTCCATAGCCGCGGGTGATACTCTTGAGCCGGTCGTGCATGTCGTAAATGACTTCGGCCAGCGGCAGGTCGTAAGTCAGCATCACACGCGTCGCCGAAAAGTACTCAGTGTTCTGCTGGACGCCGCGTCGCTCCTGGCAAAGCTGCATCACTGGGCCGACGTATTCCTCTGGTTGAAGCAAATTGACTCGAACGATCGGCTGCAAAAACTCTTCGATGTCACCGGGATCAGGAACTTCTTGAGGGCGGTGAATCTCCAATTCGTCACCATTCTTCTTGATCACTTTGTAAGTCACGTTGGGAGCGGTTTGAACTAGATCAACATCTGACTCCTGCTCCAAACGTTGTTGGACGACTTCCATGTGAAGCATACCAAGGAACCCGCAACGAAAGCCAAATCCCAACGCGTCGCTTGATTCGGGGATGAACTCGAAGCTTGGGTCGTTGATCGCAAGCTTGCCGAGGGCATCGCGCAGCTCAGTAAAATCCTGTCCGTCTGACGGATACAAACCGCAATAGACCATGCGTTTAGGTTCGTGGTAGCCGGGTAGGGCCTCGCTGACTTTGCCGTTGCCGACTCCAGAAATCGTATCGCCGATGTTGACTTGCACCAGCGATTTGATGTTGCAAACCAGGTAACCGACTTGGCCGGCCACCAGCTCTTCGCACGCCGTTTGCTTCGGTGTAAATTGGCCCAGCTCAAGAATGTCGTGAGTCGTTTCGCCTAGTAGAAACTGAACTTTGTCACCCTTTTTGACCGTGCCATTCATGATCCGGACGTAAGTGATCGCCCCACGATACTCATCGTAATGGGAGTCAAACACCATGGCTTGAAGAGGAGCCGTCGCGTCACCGGTTGGAGGCGGGATGTGCTCGACAATTCCGTCAATCAGTTGATCGATATTGATGCCCGATTTTGCGCTGACTTTGACTAGTTTGTCCAAGTCAACGCCAAGCGCCTGTTCCATTTCCTCAGCAACTTCGTCTGCTCGCTGATACTGCAAATCGATTTTGTTGATGACGGGAACAATTGCCAAGTCATGTTCGATGGCTGCGTAGCCGGTTGCCACGGTTTGGGCTTCAACGCCTTGAAACGCATCTGCTAGTAGCAGCGCTCCCTCGCAACACATTAGCGAGCGGGAAACTTCGTATTGAAAATCGACGTGACCTGGCGTGTCGATCAAATTGAGTTCGTACTCATCGCCTTTGTGTTTGATTCGCATGGCGACTGCCCGAGCTTTAATCGTGATTCCACGCTGCCGCTCAAGTTCCATGTCATCAAGGACTTGCTCTTGCATCTCGCGCTTTTGAACCGTGCCAGTATGCTCGAGCATGCGATCGGCCAGCGTACTTTTGCCGTGATCGATGTGAGCAATGATGCAGAAATTACGAATATTTTGGGCTTTGATCTTTGCCATGCAAACAACAATCAGAAATGAGCGATGCCGCTGGCGAACAGGTGCCACGGCTTCTTGGTTTTAATTGATTTTCCGTCGAATGGATCGTGTGCCAGGTTTCAACACCGTTGGCAAAGCGATCTCGAATTGCTACAGGCTATCCGGCCGTCACGCTTCTAGTATGTTCAGAACGAGCCAGTCCGGCGGCTCCAACGTAGCCTGCCTCGGATCCAAGCTCCGCATATTTTACAATCAGCTCTTGTCCGAGTACCGGGAAGACGAGCTTTCGAACCGACGCGATGATATCATCGAGAAACTTTTGGCCGAGAGTTGCCTTGGCTCCGCCAAAATTCATCGCGCCACCCAAAATGAAAGCATCTGGATCGATGATGTGAGCTAACTGGGCGATGCCGCGGCCGAGGTATTCAGCGGTTTCGGAAATCAACCGGTTAGCCAATGGGTCTCCAGCGGCTGCGGCCTCCGAAATCATTAAGGCCGACAGCGGAGAGGCGTCGCCCATTTGTTGTCTCAAAATCGAATCGCAATTATCACCGTTGGTTGCCGCCATCGCAGTTCGAGTTCGGCTGACCAAGGCAGTCGCGCTGGCGTAGGCTTCTAAATGGCCGGGCTGACCGCAGCCACATACAAGCGCATCTGCTGATGTTTCG
>CAZPTT010000042.1:17995-20595 GCA_964589435.1 uncultured Pirellulaceae bacterium | reverse complement strand
TGACCGACTTCGGCACCGTGGCTGTGCACTCCGTCGATTGAGATATCGTCAACGATGATACCGCCACCAACGCCCGTCCCCAGAGTCAGCAGCACCATACTCGAATAGTTTTTTCCACTGCCAACCCAGTATTCACCGAAAGCCGCCGCTCCGGCATCATTGGCGAATGTAACTTCTTTTCCGAGAGATTTGGCCAGTGACTCGCGAACGGGAAAATTGTGCCAACCGGGTAAATTGGTGGGCGTCAAGATCGTGCCAGATTTGATGTCCATCGGACCCGGCGTGCCTAGCCCTGCGGCGGCAACATCTTCCCAGCTAAAACCGGCGGCAACTATCAACTGATCAAGTTCTCGTTTGGCTTGCTCAAAAGCTAGTACCGGGGAACGATCGGGGTGCGTAGGAAACTTGGTTTCGGCAACCGTTTTTCCGTCGTCATCCACGATGCCAATTTTTACATTGGTGCCACCCACGTCGACGCCGACAAACAGCGGTAAAGCAAAATTTGATTTATTGGATGGCATGGAGAGGCAGCAATCACTGAGAGAATTGTTCGGTATTTCGTGATTTCCCAGTATAAAATCAGGTTGCTTTTGTAGCAATGCGAGTCGCAACTGCCTGAAGAACTTTGTGGCAGCCACCCTCCCGCTAGGCGGGCAGGGAGGAGTGGAATTTCGCGAACACAAGGAAATGATCACAAAGATATGATCACACGAGATTATCGACGAATTGGTTTTGGACTGATCTGCTGTGAATGTATTCTTTGATCAGTCGCGGACTAGCTGTTGGCACGAGCCCGTGCTTCTTTTCGAATTGCATTCATTCTGTCGCCAAACGTTTTGCGAATTCGCGACTCGTTGGCTTCCAACTGAGACTCCAGTTTTTCTTTCAGCTTCTTGATGGATGCTGAATCCTCTTTCTTGCCTAAATCAAGTTGCTTTTTGATTTGACTTTGAAAGCGGTTCTCAATCTTTTCGTTCGACTTCTCAATCTGTCCTTCCATCTCTTCACGAAGCGCATCGATCTCTTGTTTCGTCGTCAGAGTTTTTCGCGAGCGCGTCTTCATTGGCGCCGCGTTCTTGGCCTCACTAGAACCTTCTCCCATTTTGGCTGCGTCTGCGGACGCTTTTTCCGCACTTGCTCGTTCTGCCAATTTTGCTGCGGCATTTTTCTTTGCCTTGTCGGCCAAAGCTTGGGCATTGGCCACCTTTGCCGTCGCTTCTTCAGCGACTTTCTTGGCAGCGGCGTTTTCGGCAAGAGCTTTTTGAGCCGTCTCTTCGGCCTCTTTTAATTTAGACAGCACCAACTTCTCTTGCTTCTCCAGCTCAGCTTCTCTCAATTTGAACTCGCTGGTGGCCTTCTTCAGCGCCGATTCCATTTCAGCAACTTTTGTGCGCTGCAGGTCTTTTTCGACCTTTTCTTTAGCCTGCGCTTCTTTCGCTTGGGCCAGTTGCTTCTTTGCTCGCTCCATCACCAAAGCGGCTTCTTGTTGAGCCTTCTCTGCCTTCTTTGATACATCCGCGATTTCTTTTCGCGTCGCGTCAGCACGCTTCATCGTTTCCGCAGTACGTTCTTTGATTTCTGCCGACAGTTTGGCTTGATACTCTTTGGCACGTTGGAAATTTTCCTCAGCTTCTATCTGCTTGTCCGCCAAGCTTTTCTCGGTTCCAGCTAGTTGCTTTTTTACTTCCGCCAATTTTTTGTCGGCGGCCGCTTTCGAAGTTCGAACGTTTCTCTCCGCCGAAACGGCGCGTCCTTCAGCGGCTCTAGCCCGGTCTACTGCCGCTTGAAGCTGAGATTTTAGTTTCGCGATTTCGTCGTTAGACGTTTGCGATTGATCGGAGTCGGGCAGTGAATTGTTTAGTAAGATCGATTTCTGTGCGGCGTCGGCTGAAACAATATCGCTGGGTGACTTGGCCGTGTCACCTGGGGAAATCGCGTTAATCGCTTTTTTGCTTACTGCACCTTTGGGCTTTTTCTCGGTCGAATCAGAACCCTTTCCAGTCGCCATTTTTTCGGCCGGTTTCGGTGCATCTTTCATTGCTGCGTCTTTCGTTGCCGCTTCTTTCATTTTCTCACCTCCAGACAGTTGATTTTCTGGTTGAGCTGCCAAGTTCGTGCCGTTGGAATCTCCACCAACCACAGCGGGTACGCAATTGCCAGTCCGTCGATTGCCAGCGAAGTAACTCGGATAGTAGATGCCCGAATTGTTTCGGCGATATGGGTCAACTCCAAACACCGTCCAAATCGCGTGAGAAGGCTCCTGCGGGGTTTGGCAACATTCTTGAGCGGAAACCAATTCCACGTTCAGCATCAGCAAAAATGCGGTAAAACAAACAAAAACGGCCTCGCGAATTTGCTTCTTGATAAACATTGGCTCGTCACTCGCTCGAAAATTCTAAACTTAAGCAGAACCGAGATTTTAACACAAACGTTTTGAGATGGACAAGTTTTTTCGAGGAGTGTCAACAACGCCACACTTGGCCGCTGCAGCCATGCCCGTGAGTTAGCCGTGCGTTAGACATGGACTGGAGATTGGGCTGGACGCGGTTTTGGGCGGTACAGAAATGCAACCGCCAGCCTCCTGCGTGCGAGTTGATGAG
>CAZPTT010000042.1:0-17895 GCA_964589435.1 uncultured Pirellulaceae bacterium | reverse complement strand
TAATCGCTTACCCCGACGGCCGTAGCGAATGCCGTTGCGAACAAGCGACAGTGTGAAATGCTAATCAGGATTTCTGAAACGCCTTTAGCGTCGCAGATTTCTTTCGCGGCTCCGGCCAAACGCACAAAAGGCTTGCCGCCCATTTCGTTACAAATTTCTATGTCCGTCCATTGGATCCCTTTCGACCAACCGGTGCCCATCGATTTCAGGATGGCTTCTTTCGCGGCCCAGCGTCCGGCGTAGTGCTGAGTCGCGGATTTTCGGCCCGCGCAATATTCAATCTCGCCCGGGGTATAAACGCGATTGATAAACACTTCTTGGTGCTTTTCAATCATGTTGGCGATCCGCAAACATTCAACAATGTCGGTGCCAATGCCAACGACGTTCGTGTTGTTCATTTCTAAATCCCACATGCTTTCTTGGCTCTTGCCAATACGACAGCCGCCTTCTTCCGAGCGGTGGAGGCACCGTCAGCGAGGATTTCTTCAACCTTGGCCGGATTGGCCTCTAAATCGGCTCTTCGTTCGCGTGCTTCGGCGAAGTAGTTTTCAGCGGCTTCGGCAAGTTGCTTCTTAATCTGTCCGTAGCCAAAACCACCGCGTCGATACAAATCAGCCATCTCGGCAATCTCTGTCTCACTGCCAAACAGCGAAAACAACTGGAATAAGTGATCGGTTTCTGGATCTTTGGCTTCGTCCATTTCCCGCGAATCGGTTTCAATTCGCATCACCTTCTTCTTCATTGATTTGACAGGTTCAAAAACCTCGATGAAGTTGCCGTAACTTTTTGACATCTTTTCGCCATCGGTTCCGGGAACTTTCGCGCTACTGTCCAAGATTTTCGGCTTGGGCAAAACAAACACTTCGCCGTACTGGGAGTTGAACGAGCCAGCAATATCTCGGCAAACTTCGATGTGCTGCTTTTGGTCTTCACCCACCGGCACTACATCTGAATCGTAAGCCAAAATGTCGGCGGCCTGCAGGACTGGGTAGGTGAACAGCCCCGTTACGACCGGTAAGCCCTTCGCGATTTTGTCTTTGTAGGAAACGCAGCGTTCCAGCAAACCCATGGGCGTGCCGGACATCAAAATCCAACACAGCTCTGAAATTTCTGGGACATCCGACTGGATGAACAATGAAGCTTGATTTGGATCGAGTCCCAACGCAAGGACGTCCATCGCAGTGTCAAGCGAATTTTTTCGCAAAGCATCGCCTTCACGAATCGTCGTCAACGCATGCAAGTTGGCAATGAAATAGTAAGACTGCTCTTCAGATTGCAGTTCAATATATTGTCGAATCGCCCCAAAATAGTTGCCCCAATGCGGTCGGCCCGTCGGTTGAATTCCAGAAAGAACTTTCATTTAAGATTCGATACCGCAAAAACAAATGGATAGAAAATGTCACGCTTTTTCGGGCGTACTGCTAACGCAGATGCGTCATGCATTTTTAGTTTACCAGTAGCCCTAAACTATTTGAATAAGCCTGCTTTTTTAGGGTCAAGCTGACTGAGAAAACTCAGTTCGTGGCGTTGGCAGCAATTGGTTGTTGGCACGGTGATTTGAGGCAATTTGCTTGCGGTGGCCTTGGTGGAATTCTGGATCAGTGACTGCGATTGGTATGCTAGGCGGATATATTTAAGAGACAATTCAAATTATGATCCTTTGCCTACGAACACAATTCGAACACATCTTAATTCTTACGAAACTCGATCAACTTTCCTTCTCCGCTTGCAAACGCTCATCCACGTTTACGGTCGGACGAATATGACACTGCCCCTGTGATTTGGTTCGTGTTCTCATCAAAGCCTTGTGCGCCCTCTGCTTTATAGAAACACTTCAATAGAAACACCTCGAATGACGTTAGCTATCGAAACCCGAAATCTGACCCGCTACTTCGACGATTTCTGTGCGGTCGACTCCGTCAACATCCAAGTCGAGAAGGGGACTCTCTACGGATTTCTCGGCCCCAATGGTGCGGGCAAATCGACGACCATCAAGATGCTGACCGGCATCCTCAAGCCAACGGCTGGGGAGTTGTCCTTGATTGGAATGGATCCTTGGGATTCCAAGACGGCTGTCGACGTAAAGAGAAAGATGGGTGTCGTTCCAGAAGATCTGGCTCTCTTCGACAATTTGACGGCGCGTGAGTATTTGACTTTTATTGGCCGGATGCATTTGCTCGATAAACGAGTGATTGCGGATCGATCCGAAGAGTTGTTAAACCTGCTCAAGCTGGAAGAGGTCGAAAAAAAGTTGACGTTGGAATACTCACACGGGATGAAGAAGAAGCTTGCCTTGGCCGCAGCCCTGCTCCCTGATCCAGAATTGTTGTTTCTTGATGAGCCATTCGAGGGCGTCGACGCGGTTACTTCGAAAGTCATTCGGGACTTGTTGGCGACCATCGTCGCGCGTGGTTCGACAGTTTTTGTGACGTCGCACGTACTGGCCATTGTTGAGCGAATTTGCACCCACGTAGGGATCATTGCCAATGGTAAATTGGTTGAGCAAACGTCGTTAAATGAATTGAGCGAAGGCAAATCGCTTGAGCACCGATTCCTCGAAGTCGTTGGGACGTTGGGTGAAGAGCCCGCCAATCTGAGTTGGCTTGATGGCTCCGATCCAACGCCAACTCCAGTCGTCGAAACGGAACCCGTTGAGCACACCAATTCAATGCCGGCAGACGCCAGCCCGCCACCGTCGCCTGAATCGCCACCGTCGCCTGAATCGGTTAATCAAGAGGAGCAGCGACCTTGAACCTCAAACATTTGCTCGCGTTGATTCGTGTCCGCATCCAACTGACATTCAACCAAAATCGGAAACAGGGAACGCTGCATACGGTTGTTTCTCTGATCATGGTCGTTGGCCTTACGATCGCGTCCATTTCGAGCTTCTTTATCGCTTTGTTTTGCGGCATTGCATTTTTGCCCAAAGCGACATCCGACCATCTACTTTTCGTTTGGACGGGCATTGCGGTTGCGTTTATGTTCATTTGGCTAATTGGCTTGATGGTCGAACTGCAACAAATGGAAATGCTCTCGTTGGATAAATTGCTTCACCTACCGATCTCGCTGCGAGAAGCGTTCGCGTTGAATTACACGACATCATTTTTCAGCACGCCATTTTTAATGTTCGGGCCAATGCTGATAGGGCTGACGATCGCGATGATGATTACGCGTGGCTGGACGATGTTGTCGGCTCCATTTCTGCTCGCCGCGTTTCTTTTTATGATCACTTCGTTTACCTACTATTTTCGTGGATGGCTGACTCGGTTGATGGAGAACAAGCGACTGCGAGGAACGATCATGGTCGGAACGACAATGGGAATTATCTTGCTTTGCCAACTGCCCAACCTGTTGTCGATGGGGAGAGATCGCACCGAAATTCTGACGCGAGCGCAACAAGTCACAGTACTGCGTGGTCAAAAGGTGAATTTACGAAATCAGCTGAATGAGCAAGTCGCGGCGGGGGAGCTTGGCACCGATGAAGCCGACATGCTGTTCGAAGAAGGCTCAGATGAATTTGAGATCGCCCACTACACAAGAATCAACAATCAAAACGAAGAAGAGTTTCGAACGGGCATCGAATATACAAAAACTCTCGATCAGGCGATCCCCGTCGGCTGGCTGCCCTACGGAATCAACGCCGCCGATCAAGGGCAGATTCTGACACCCTTAATTTGCTTTCTTGGCATGACGACGCTCGGACTGATCAGCTTGACTTTGTCCTTTAACAGCACCATCCGGCAGTACGTTGGTTCCGGATCCAAGATTCGAAAGCAATCCAAGCGGGCGGCGATTCGGACAGAGAAAGCCCAGTTGGCGGCCAGTCAAAAAGATCGCTCCCGGACGTTTCAGTATTGGAAGATCCCACTTCTGAATGAACATCAGGCGACGATTTGTTTGAGCACCTTTCGCGGCTTGTTGCGGGCTCCCGAAACAAAAATAAATTTGATGTTACCGGCGATTCTAGTGTTCGTTTTTTCGTCGGTCGTGATTGGCGGACAAGAACAATTCCCGCCAGAGGTTCGCCCCTTCGTCCCTCTCATGCTTTACTTCGGAACTATGTTTGGGCTGATGGGATTCTTGTTCAATTTGTTTGGTACCGATCGCGATGGATTTCGGGCATACGTATTGTCACCTATTAAACGTTCCGACATTTTGGTCGGAAAGAATGCGGCGCTCGCGCCTTTCTTTTTTGTGATCGCGGCGATCCTGCTGGTCGCGTTTCAAACAACTAATCCCTTGAATGGTTTCCGCTTGATCGCATCTTTGGTGCAGCTTCCCATTGCGTTCTTGGTCGCCTGCTTGATTGGTAACACGCTGTCCATATTTTTCCCATTGGGAATTTCACGGGGTAAGATGAAGCCCGTCTCCATGAATATGGTCACCGTCCTGCTTATGTCTCTGGTCATGGTGTTGTTGCCAATTCTGTTCGCCCCGTCAGCGATTCTACTGGGAGCCGAGGTGCTGGCGTTGCACGTTTTTGAACGAGACATCTCACCGTTCTATTTGATCGCGTCGATCGTCCAATTGGTTGTCGTCGCCTGGTTTTACAGCTGGATGATTCAGAGGCAGGGAGAGTGGCTTTATCGGCAGGAGACGATGGTTCTAGAGAAGGTCTCAAACCTGCCAGAATGACGACTCAAGCCGGCCATCAAAGAGATCGCTTGAAAAGAAGTTCGCTCCAAGAGTGAACTCGCCGGCAACCGGTGGCGGAGAATATGGTTCGACAGCCAATGAATACTGTGTTTCTTCAGCGGCTGAACAGCCGGAAGACACCTGATGAACTCAACTGCCGCTGGTCAGCGATGTCATCAATCTACGGCGCATTGATCAATCCTCTCCCGCGATAAATTCGACGCGGAGTTCGTCATGTCTAAGCAAATCAGCGCAGCAGAAAGCCAGATTGGTACACAACCAAATCCGGCTTACGCTTTTGCATTCACTAGGACGCAGAGGGCTGGCCTTAGAGGATTCCGCCGTGCGTTCGTATCGGCGTCATGTGATCCGGCTGATCCAAGAACCAAAACCGATGCCATTCTTCACGGAGAGCACGTAAGTCTTCCGAGGTGTAGATCAACTGTTTGGCGCGAACCGCGGGATCAGCGTCATATATTGGAAGAAAGCAACCTACGCTGCTCGACAATGCAACTGCCAACATGGTGGCGGCTAAAAACCGACGCATGATAAATCCCTTTTGTTTTCTTCGATGTGCCACTTGGAGCGTCCTTGCAAAAATAGTGGTGGCGTCGGAACCTGAATTCGACTTGCTTATGTGATCGTCAAATCCCGTTGGAGAAGTTTAATCCTTAGAGGTAAATTATCCGGCAAAGTTTCACATTGCTATCAATTGGCGGCTAGCAATCGTCAAAACTCGGGCGATGTTGCTTAAGCCTGCTTAAGCCGAATTGCATTTGGCGCAGCAAAAAGGCGTTGCCAATTCGACAACGCCTTCTTTCAGTCTTCGCCCCTAATAGAGACTGAACTTTGAGCTTGAATTTTTACATTGCTGAACGATAGTGCTCTCGCATTTGCGAGTGGCCCTACTTAAGCCATATCAATTTTAAGCCATATCAATTTTAAGCCATATCAATTTTAAGCCATATCAATTCAGCCGTGCCTCCATTCAGCCGTGCCTCCATCATCGAAACTGGCCGTTACCGAAATTCGATTGGTAACCTCGACGGCGTCGCTGCCAGTTCGAATCGGAGAATCAGCTCTCGACTAACGAGAAATTCCCACCGTCTTTTCAGTCATGTACGGATTGGGCACAAACGTCGTTTTGTTGTCGATTTGAGAATCCGTTTTTTCGACTTCATCGGAAACAGTTTCGACTTCCATTCCAAAGAACGGGTTCTTTTTAACAACAGGAGCAGGAACACTCATTTCGACCGGTGCAATTCCTGCAGGAGCCGCGTATGGGCTGACGCCGTAAGGCCGTTTTACGATGTGGCTATAGTAAACGGGTGGAAATTTTGCAAAATAAGGTGGTTGCTCTCGTTGAAAACCGCGTGCGAATCCGCCGCAGTTGCCGTTGATACCAGCACCAAATTGGTACCCATTGTTGAATCCTTGTGCCGAAGCACTCGATGTGCCAAACATTGACACGGCCGCGATGGCGACCAGCAAAGCTAATATGTGTTTCATTGATAAACCTTTTTCAAATGATGCGAAATCAAAGCGATGAAATGGATGCTTCCGCCAACGTCATTGAGCCGACCGGATCTAGCCAACTTCGTTGAGTGAAACTCAGACGCGAAAATGACTGATTGAAACATTCTCAACGGATCAAGCAGTGCGCCCTATTCCAGACTAGATGCGAATCGTTTTGAGACAAGAGCCATAGTCAAATGGGTTGGCAAAAAAACAGGATCATTATTTGAGCAATCGCACGACACAACTGACACAGTCGTTAAAATCGGAAGCCGCCAAGCTCGGATTTACGCTGTCTGGCGCGTGTCCCGCCGTAACTCCGATTGGGTTTCACAGTTTTTCGCAATGGCTCGACGCAGGCTACGCTGGCGAAATGCACTATCTGTCAGAACGCAAATCTGCGTATCACCATCCTAGGAATGTGATGGACGGTGTTTCAAGTTTGCTGATGCTGGGCATGAATTATCTGACGACGACGCCAGACAATCAGCAACTGCCGGGGAGCGGTAGGATCGCCCGCTACGCGTGGGGAACTTCTGACTATCACGATCTAGTTCACGCCCGGTTGAAGCGTCTAAAAAAGTTTGCCATGTCTGTCGTGGAAGATTTGTACCCCGAGCAAACTATCAAAGTCCGCGGCGTTGTGGACACGGCTCCGTTGTTGGAACGAGAGTTCGCTCAATTGGCCGGCATCGGTTGGTCTGCTAAAAACACGATGATGATCAATCGGCAGCAAGGAAGCTGGTTCTTTTTGGCGGCTCTGCTAATCAATGTCGAACTGGAATACGACGAACCGTTCTCGACCAATCATTGCGGCACGTGTACCGCTTGCCTTGACGCTTGCCCCACTGATGCATTTCCGAAGCCTGGAGTTCTCGATGCGACGAAGTGCATTAGCTATCTGACGATCGAGCATCGTTCGGCGATTCCAATCGAGATGAGGGAGCAGATTGGTGACTGGATTTTGGGCTGTGATATTTGCCAGGAAGTCTGCCCTTGGAACCGCAAGGCACCAATGAGTGAAGAGCCCGCTTTTAAGCCAATTGATGGGCACAATCCGCTTCAATTGAGAGAGCTGTTTTCAATCGACGACGACGAATTCCGAGCGCGTTTCAGAAAGACGCCGCTCTGGCGACCCAAACGACGCGGAATTTTACGCAACGCAGCCATCGTTTTGGGGAATCGTCCGCACGAAGATAACATTCCTGCATTGGCGCTTGGACTCAAGGACATCGAGCCCCTGATTCGCGGCGCTAGTGCCTGGGCTTTGGGGCGGCACGGAAAATCGTTAAGCGCAAAACGGGCCGTTACACAAAATTTACTCGGCAACCAACTTGAGATCGAAAGCGATTCGAACATCCGCTGGGAAATCGAAAACGCGATTGACAGCGTCTGCTAACTAAAAGAAGTCGCGAACTGTTCTGCAGATCCCCTTTCGCTCCGATGCACCTCCACTCGGATTCATCTCTTTCTTTAGGACTTCTCGGTTAACCGCCACTTTAGCGTGACCTTGGCGCCACCTTAGCGTGACCACTCGCTTCCCCAAATCGTACTCGTACTCATTGAAATAGTACTCGTGCTCGACTTCATTGCCAATCGAGTACGAGTACCGCCGATGGCTGAGTACGAGTACGAAAGAAAGCAAATGGGCGCCTCGGCAACGCCAACATTTTGGTGTTCACCAGAACGTGTTTTTTATTCATCCAGTTTGCTTCGTTGCTAACAATTGACAAACTGGCTAACGACCGCTGTCGCTTGAATAGCCTGATCGCCATCTCGCTAGATTCGGAAGCTCGACGGCCCACCGCCCGGTTTCCATTTGATATTACAGCCCATCGAAGGAAGCTGCACATCGGACGGCGTTTCGCCCGACAACACTGCCTCGATGGCACTTCGTAAATCTTTGCCCGTCGGCTCGTTATCCGTCGAGACGTAAACTCCGGACTTGATACGAGTTGGTCGCGTGTCATCCAAACGACCACGGTAAGCCAATTTGTGTTCTTTGTCGAACAAGAAAAAATCCGGCGTACAAGCCGCCGTGAATCCAACGGCTACGTTTTGTGTTTCGTCAAAGAGGTAAGGAAAGAGGTAGCCTCGCGCTTCTATTTCTTCCTGCATCTTCTCCGGCGAATCATCCGGATAACTTTCAATGTCATTACTTTGAATCGCAACGATTCCAATGTCTTTGTCAGCGAAGTCACGTCCCAGCCTGGCCAACTCCGGAGCGACATGTTTGACGTAAGGACAATGATTGCAAATGAACATTACGACCAGCGGTTTGCCGGCGAAATCAGATTCCGAGACCATCGCACCGTCAACGTTCGGCAATGAAAAAGTAGGCATGTCAGAGCCAAGGCTCAGCATATTGGATTCGGTCAGTGCCATTGGAGTTTGTCCATCCTTCGTAAGATCTGTCCGCGACGTTTAGAAATTGGAACGTCTCAATGATCGACGCAAATTCTTCTGTCGACCTCACGTTAGTTTTACTCCGTTTGAAGCGTGACTGCAAAACCCAACCAGCGTCGAATGTACAAGGAAAACCGAAATTCGTCCGGGTTCGTTAGTTCTAGTTTTGCAAATTTTGCCTATTGAGAAACGAGCGTTACTTTTGGTTGAGTTGGCTTTGATAAATTTTGGGGTGTTTAGATCCGCGTGGCCCATGAATCATTTGTCCAGTATAGCTCCGAAGGAGCGGTCGCGTTTAGCTGCGGGCGGGAGCCCGCCGAGTCGATGTTTCATCGCAATCACGAAGTGACGTTCGCAAGGGGGCCGTTGGTTTGCTGTCGCCACTTCGTGGCTTTGGCTATCAAGTCAAACTAAACTGCGGGCTCGCGCCGCGCGGCTATATGCTGTCGCCACTTCGTGGTCAAAAAATGCAAAACTAGAAGTTAGAGTTCGTCAGGGAATTCCAACAGCCGTTGAGGTCAGGCAAAACAGAAGTCTATCAGCGTTTCTCGAAACGTGAGCACGCTATTGCTCGAGCAATTAGCGGTTCCGTACGAAACCTGTGATGGCGATCGCCGTTGGAACGGAACAAGCTAGAACGCACCAACCCACCTTGATTATCGCTACCAGTCCAGCGGTTGAAATGGCTTCCGGATTGTCGGCAATTCTATCGACCTGGAAAGTTTCCGTGAATCCTTGCGACGCTCCGAGGGCACCGAAAATCAATACCGTGAAATAGCATCCCATCAATGCGAGTGCTGAACGTCCGGCCCACTGAATACCCCAAGTCTTATATTGTTTTTCTGAAAGCTCCAACGCCGCCAGAACACCAGCGATCAATAAGAAAATTGTGGTCGCAAGCGCCATCAGAAATGTCAGAATGTTTAGTGCCAGGATTAGTCCAACCAAAACAGGATGGGCGTTTCCGAACAGATAAACAGTTTGAACGATTCGATAGCCCAAAAGAAAAAGCGTCGCGAACATGAACATTGTGCCGAATACTGCCAGCACCAATGTCCAGACTGGACCGCCGATGGAAAACGTGGATTTGCTTTTCCGGGAGCTCCGCTTGCTTGACTTTCGGCTCGGTTTTCGATCCGAAGTCGGCGAAAGCGGAGACGCCGATCCCTGTCTTGAGGACGGAAGCGGCGGATTGACGGGCAATTCATTCACTGGCAGATCCATCAATGGATCGTCCATCGGAATTGCTTCAAGAACTTCATCGTCATCGAGAACTTCAACGACACTACCTGGATCAAAACGATTGTCATTGGACTGAACGCCAGCCAACTCGGTTGTTGCATGCGTCGGGCCAACCGGCTCAAAAGGATCATCTGGTATCGCTTGTAAGATGTCGTCTTCGAACTTATTGAGTGGGTTTTCTTGTGGGGCAGACTCTATCGGGCCAGACGCTTCATTCATTGAAATCGGCGGCGGATCGTAAGCCGGAATCGCATCAGGTAGGTCTGGCAGCTTTCCAGCCTGTCGATTTTTTCGCTCGGCTCGCTCGGCTCTTCTGGCTTTGCGACGAGCCAACTTTTCTTCAAACGCAATTTTGTCTTTCGCATCTTTGGGCCCCAGTCGAAATACGAAACCGCATTGGCAACGCACCTTGAACCCAGCCATCTCCTGTCGGATCCGGTCGTGAACCTTGTCGCAATTCGGGCATTGAAACGAAAGCGTTGGCATGATCTGCTGCGAAATTTATCCGAGAGATGGGAAGCAAGCTAAAATTTGACTGACTGAGAAGTTTGTACTCTTTTAGAGCTCAAACTCTGTGCCCAATTGTAGTCGGCGAACGGTAGTTCTTCACGGCCAAGCCCAACGATTCTAAATTCTCAAATCAATCTGCTTGTTTTAAGGCGTGGGGAGCGAACTAGCCTCACAAAATACGATGGCGTTTTCTCGACTTGGGTTTTCGAAATGCGAAACTGATAAATACACAGGCTTTCGATTCAATTTATTGGGTTTTAGCCTGTTGGTGCTTCGGAACGGATCAGGCTCAACCAACAAATCAACGTCCGGAAGTTCATCGGAAACGTTAAAGACACGTTGCCTTCGCCATCTTGTCACAGCCCGATTCAAGCTACCTCAAAATTTGCGTTGGCAGCTCCCGTATTCGCCCAAGTAATCGCAATAAAAGAAGATCGCTAACCGGTTCGCAATCACCCTCGGATCTTGACGGCTGAGCCGCCCATTTGTTCGATTTGCAGTTAGGGGATTCTGTGAACGTGCTCACGCAAAGAAGGGCAAGGCAACTCGAACGCTACCGGTGATAAACCGTCGGCCTTGTTGGGACGAATCTTGTTTAGAACAGCCAATTTTAAGCAGTCACGGTACTGAACGTCGGTACGCCAGCTACAATTGAGTTCGAGTGAACTCTTCCAAGTTCATGGCTACCAGTTCCAGCTACTTCCAACTTCCGACGGGAAAAGACATGGCGCGTTTTGCATCTTTGATATTGGTTCTTTGCTTTTCTGTTTCAATGACCTCCCTATTGTCTTCACCCGCCGTCGGACAGTCGGCGAAGAAGCCGGAGAAAGAAGCCGCGTCTAAAGAATTGAAACTGGACGACTTGTTCCCTGAAAAAAGTATGTTCGGGCCCTCAGCGAGAAGTCCGCAATTCTCGGCCGATGGGCGTTATGCTGCCTATCTTTATCGCCCCTATGAAAAACGACGCCATGGGAGCGATCTCTGGGTTCATGATTTTAAAACTGGCAAGCAGGTTCAACTCACTGGTATCGAGATGATGGCCGAGTTTCAGCGATCCGCCAGACTGGTTAAAGACGATCGAATCGAGAAGCACAAAAAAACGAACCAAAAGGAAAGTCAAGCCAGCAAGAAGAAGTCCAAACAATCCGATGGAAAAGGAGAGGATGAATCGGATGCCGATGAAGACGATACCAATGACGACGACGAAGATGAATCGTTAGAAGAATCTGCTGACGCTGACGCCGCAAATAAAAAAGGCGACGATCAAAAGAAGACAGAGAAGAAGACACAAGAAGAGTTGGATGCCGAGCGAGAGATTTACACGAAGGTCACTGACAAAGATGCCGACGATGAATTCGCGCCGCGTTACTCTGGGATATCTTCATTCAAATGGCACCCTGTGGAAAATCAGCTGATGCTGAGTACAGAAAGCGACCTCTATTTGATCGACGATATTTCGAAACCAAAGCTTGCTCGCTTGACGAAAACAGCCGGGCGAGAATCTCAAGCTGATTTTCTGCCGGATGGTTCTGGCTATTCGTATAGCTCGGGTGACTCAGTCATGCGGGTTCAGTTTGGCAGCCACATCATCGAGCAGATCAATCCAGGCTTGGAATCAGGGCAGCAACTAAGTCGTCACGAAATTAGCCCCGACGGGAAACGGTTGCTAATTGTGGGCAGAACATCCGGGCGTTCAGGGAGCGAAAGGCGAGTCGACATCATTCGTTACCGAGACCGATTCGCGAAGTCCGATTCTGTGTCGCGAACGGTTTCTGACGACACGGTCAAAGCTCAAACAGTCAGTGTCTATCTTTACGACTTGGATGCCGCTGACACCGAAGAGTCAAAGCTAATCAAGGTATTTGAAACCAAGATTGACGAGCCACGGGATGTCATCAGCACACCAAAATGGTCACTGGACAGCGAGAAAGTGACGTTTTGCTTTTTCAATCAAGACGATTCAGAAGTGCAGATTATGTTGGCGGATTTTCCAGACGCCAAGGAATTGAAAAAGGCAACATCGGTGGCAGAAAAGGCGGCCAAAGCCAAGCGAAAAGCGGCGGCGAAAAAGAAAGAGGATGACGAAGACGACGACGCTATTGCTCGTCGCGTGAGTGCTTTGGCGCGAGCCCCGATTACCTTGAAACACGACGCCAAAGTGATCTACCAATTTAAGCACTACGGCGGCCCCAACACGCCTCGAATGATCTCACCAGATTTTGCTGGTGATAATAAACACGTAGTATTTATTAGCGAACAAAGTGGTTATCGCCACGTTCACATGATCGATCCGCTGTACGAAAGCGTTCGGCAATTAACGTCCGGTCAGTTTGAAGTTTACCCGATTCGTTTTTCGGACGACCATACGAAGCTCTTTGTCACCTCGACGAAAGATTCGGCGGCTCGCCAGATGGTTTACACGTTGGAACTGGAATCTGGTGAGATGGAACGGCTGAATAAAGAAGACGGAACCTTTTCCAGCGTCGCAGTCAGCAATGATGGTAAACGTCTGGTGGGGAATTTCGTCACCTACGGTCAATTGACGGAATTGGTTTGGCAAGACGGAAAGAAGAAGCCAAGGGCGATTACGGATTCGCATCCCAAAAAGGCCAAGGAGTTGACGAAGGTCAAACCAGAGTTTTTTGAGTTTGAAAATCGCCACGGTCACAAAATCTCCGGCATGATGTTTAAGCCCAAGGGTTGGAAGAAGTCCGAAAAGCACCCGTTGTTGATTTATGTTTATGGTGGACCGCTTGGCAGTCGTCACAGCGTCAACGATGGCAGCTACAGCTCCGATGGCTACTTCTTCCAGATGTATATGGCTCAAAAACATGGCTACATGACGATCGTCGTCGATCCTCGTGGGCAATCTGGTTATGGCGGCTTGTTTGAGAAGGCGAACTTTGAGCAAGTGGGAAAACCGCAAGTCGAAGACCTGGTTGATGGTGTCAAGCACATGGTCAGCGAGTACAACGTCGATGACAAGCGGGTCGCGATTTACGGATGGAGCTTCGGCGGTTTTCAAACACAAATGTGTCTTTACACGCAACCTGACGTTTTTCAGGTCGGCATGGCTGGCGCCGGCCCGACTCAGTGGGAAAACTACAATTCTTGGTACACGACCGGAACTGTCGGCCCATCTCGTAAGGGCGAGCCGGATCAGGAAAAATATTCTCTGATTCCGCTTGCCAAGAAATTAAAAGGCAAAATGCTGCTGGTTCATGGCATGGAAGACACCAACGTTTTGTTCCAGGACACGGTTGCTGTTTATCGAGCCCTATTGAAAGCCGGTAAAGAAACCAATGTCGAACTTTTCTTGGATCCAACCGGCGGCCATGGGCTTGGCGGCGACGTCAAACGAATTGGCCGGATGAGAAAGTACGAGGAGTTCTTGCTGCGAACGATCGGAAAGATGGAGTGAGGCTGAGGTAGAGTGTCGGCCTGAAAGCAAAGACGCGGGCGTCGATAGCTCGCATTCGATTACTGATTGAACCGCAAACAGTCGAAAAAAGCACAATTAAAAGCGCCACGTGATTGAGGCTTGAGGCTTAAAACTCAAGACGATGGCGAAACTTGACGCTTCGCCATACACGCGGATAAGTCTTGTGTGCGTCATCCCATCATCGAGATGCGATCGATCCATGCAATTGTTTCGGCGGGCGTTTGCGGTTCGGGCTTTACCCATGGCGAACCGCACCAGATCAAGAATAGGCCAAACAGGCATGCGAACGTTCCCATGCCGATGCCAAATCCGGCGCCCTGATCTTCGAGACTCATCAAGCAAGTGACGATAAAGTAGAGGCCCCACACAATCGCGGCTACGCCCATGCCAGCGATCGACCATCCCAAGAATTGAGAGCCCAAGGTTGGTGTGAAGCGAATGTCGGTTCGCGATTGATTCAACTCGGTTGCCACGGCTCGACACATTGCGAGGAACTGACGGCGACTCTCACCACGACGTCCGTCATTGCACTGTAGCCGAACTTTGCCACGATCTGTTTCCAAAATGAGTTCCGTTACCATCAAGCGGCCTGCGGGTACGTCTGAAAATTGGATACCGATCAACGTGGCAAAATCAATATTTTCACCGCCTGATTGGGAAAGCTGATTCTCGCTGACTTCCCAAGTTTCGGCTGAACGAACTAGCCCACGTTTGAAAGTAAACGAACCCATTGTTTGCCTTGTACGAATTTATGAATCTAGCGAGCCAATCCTTAAAAACGCCAGTTAAGCTGTCCGTTTTATCCGAACGATTTTTCATTTGGTAGGCGGAATTTTCCATGCCCTCATATTCTTGAGCTCACGCTGGCCGGATGTGATGGTCATGTAACGTGAAGTAAATTAAGATCATCGACGCCGGAAGCCGGCGCTCGGATGCCCGGTCAGTTGGTTTTGCTATTTGTCTGGCTGACGGAAATTAAAAACCGAATCAATCGAAACAAGCACATGAACATGAATTCAAATCACCAGACTCAGTCGACCGTGAAGGTGGTCGTCGACAAGCAAGCTTGGGTCATGTGGGGGTTCGGATTGATTGTTCTGGCGAGTGGACTTTGGAGATATTTTGGTGCTGAAGGCGGGACGAACGGGCTTTGGTTTGGAGTCGTCATGGGCGGAGTAGCGATGGCGAGCGGTGGTTTGTTTCGAATCGGCATGGCAACCGCCGCAGGTGTTTTAGCTTGGGTAAGTATCGCGTTGGTGGGCGGCTGGTTTGGCTATGAAGCTTTGATCAAAAAAGGGATCACGGTCGCGGAGCCTCGTCAACTGATCGTGATTGCCGTCACTATTTTGGCATCGCTGGCCATGATATTATTATCACGCAAGTCAAAACTCGCTTGAACTCCAACCGCATTGACCGGCTACTTCCACTCAGTCGCGAACTGACTTTCAACGCTCCGCCAGTCGGCGACATTGCCGACGACGCAGCGAAACTCAGTGCAAGTAGGTGGGGTCAGCGATTCTAAACTTCAGAGCTTTCCTTTTTACTGCCGATTGTACGGTCATCGGAGAATCGACCGTGCAGACTGTCCCAATCCATGACCAGTTTACCACCCTGGTTTTCATGTTGTTTCGCCCAGTTCATCAATAGATCCAAGCAAGCGTGGTCGACGTAGGTCAAGTGATTGAAATCGACATGAAGTTCGGCCGAATCTGGCACCTCATCCAATTTCGAAGCCAACAATGGCAACCGCAAGAATGTCGCAGCGCCGTTCATTTGCAATCGAGCGACGGGACTGGCTTCGACATTGTCGCCTGATTGATCACTTGATTCGACATCAAGATCCAATTCGAGTTGGGAAAAACGATGTAGCAGCTTGGCTGCCGAGAGCATGATGCCCACGACGACTCCGATCAACAGGTCTTCGCAGACGATGACGGCAAGCGTGGCAAAATAGATGCCGGCTTCACTCTTGCTTGTGTCCCAAAGTTTCTTGATCTCTTTGACATTGATCAGCTTGATTCCGATATAAACGAGCAGTGCTCCTAGAGCGGCGCGCGGAATGTAGGCCAACAGGAATGGCAACGCGACGACGAACAGCAACAACCAGGCTCCGTGCAAGATCGCTGACAGGCGTGTTTTCGCGCCTGAATTAACATTGGCTGAGCTTCGCACGATCACTCCAGTCATCGGCAAAGCTCCTAGCAAGCCACAAATGACGTTGCCGATGCCTTGGGCCGTCAGCTCTTTGTCATATTTCGTGCGCTCGCCTTGATGTAATTGATCGACGGCTGTCGCGCACAGCAGTGTTTCGGCGCTGGCCACGAGTGCAATCACAATTGCACCGGTTAAGACCAGCGGATCAAACAGTAGTTGCAGCCAAGTCAGGTTGGGAATCGTGACCTCGGAGAACATGTTGGCGGGAACATTCAGCATCTGGATGTCCAGACGCATGACGGCTGCAAAGATGGTCGCAACGATAATTCCCACCAAGGCGGCTGGCATCAATTTCAAGCGTTTGGGTGAGATCAATGGCCACACGATCAAGCAAACGATCGTCAGAATTCCAGTCAGCGCCGCCAAATGATGGTTGGCTGATGTGTCGGAGGAAAAGCACTTCTGAATTGCCTCAGGGATCGTTGCAATATACTGCAGGCCTCCATGGGCTTTCTCGCCATGCCACATTGCTTTGTGATCCAACATGACATGAAATTGGCTGACGAGAATGAGAACTCCGATACCCGCCAACATGCCTTTGATAACCGCCGGTGAAACTGCACGGAACCATTGGCCCAGCCTGAGTTTGCCAGCCGCAATCTGAATCAGGCCTGCCAGAAAGACCGCCGTACCGAGAACCATCATCGAATATGTAATGGCTTCCTGATTGATGGCTCCCTCCTCAAGGGCGACCAATCCGGCCGGAAATTGTTCACGTCCTTTGGTGATCAAATCCGCAACGATTACAAACAATCCGGCAGCTGGACCACTTACTTGCAGGGGAGAGCCAGCAAAGAAACCGACAACCAACCCGCCAACAATGCCTGTGATCAACGCTCGAGCTGGGCTAACACCGACCGCGACCGCGATTCCGATGCACAAAGGTAACGCAACGAGGAAGACCACGATCGATGCCAAAAAGTCTTCTTTGAAATGGGAAAACATGCCAAGCGGTTCGTTCGAAGGCCGATTCGTCGCTTCGGAGTTCGCATTTAAAATTTGATCGTTCACACTTTGCTCTCTTGTTTGATGAATTCGCCAGCGGTCAAACTACGCTTTGATGCTGGCAGAAAATAATGGTTCGGGGCTTAGCGGGTCGGGGGCAACGGGGCGACTCAGGGCTCGCCCCTGATTCAGGTGGCTCGATTCAGGTGCCCAAGTCTCGTGTCTCTGGAGCGGAAAAATATCGGTTGGAAGAAGCAATTGCTTCCGCAAAGCTATTCATGAAATCAGGCGTGGACAATTTCAACCTGTAAGAAGGCTGGTATTGGTAGAGGATACCAATTCGCCATATTTCCGCGTCAGATGATGAGGTGTGTGCCAAGACCATTGATGTGATCACGTTCCGCACGGGATCGAATCTTGTTGGGAAAGAAGGAAACTCTTACACCGTTAATGGTGCGCAGTTTGGTGAAATACGGCAACGAAGCAGAACGCGTTTTTCGTCGTTTCGAAACCTGAGAAGAGCAAAGTTCGCCGATTTCTATTTCCCAAACTGTTTCAGCGCGTTCTTCCGATTGCTCATGGCTCTCCGAAGCCGAAAACACCAAAGCACCCGCAGTCGCAATTAAGCAGATCACGAGTGTCAGAAGGGAACTTGAATTTGAAAAACGGCGGAACATTTCGGACTCTCGAAACACGTGGTCGACCTGCATTTATCCGATTAGTCTATCTTATGACATGCTCGACCTGCAAATCGAATTCGGATTCAACATAACGGAAGTTCAATGCGAGACGCTTCGGACAAAATTCTTGCGTCTCAAGGCTAATCAAGGTTAATCGTCAAACGAATTACCTGTAATTCACGCAGCTACTCAAACTGAGCGTTTTCAAAATCGGCATCGCTGTCCATCGACAAATGGCGGATCGTAAGAAGGTAGGCCGTAACAAGTGTAGCGCAGTTACGGCAACTTCAGTTTGAGTGATAGGCT
>CAZPTT010000041.1:21241-40988 GCA_964589435.1 uncultured Pirellulaceae bacterium | reverse complement strand
CCTGTGCACTGAGGTGCCGCTGACAGAAACATTATCGGCTTGCCAGTTGCTTTAGCCTCGGCGATACCATCGGTCAGGACTCCATACCAAACAATCCCGTTGGGAACACCTTTTTCGACGCCGTCTTGAACGCCATCATTGGGCAAGTTGGAATTGTTGGCGAATCCCGTTACGGAGAACGTTAGTGATGCGATTAGGATTCCAACTGCAACTATCGGTTGGGTCAATTTCATAGCCAATTCCCAAAGAACGTGTGACACTTATCGAGGCATGATAACGAAATCGATGCCGTTAAGGTGTATTCACGTGTTGCTTGCGCGTAATCGACCTCTTTTTAAAAAAGAAAAGCAAAATTCCCAGCGACCAGATAGTAGCGATCGTTAATTGTAAGGAACGAAAGCAACGGCCAGCCCACACGTTGCAGGCTGGCCGTGCTCCTCGTCCTCCGCCGGAGTTGATTCGACCTGTGAGTGTCGCTCCAGACTGGTCAGTCGTGTGGGACATCCAGTTGCGTTGGTGACAACTTGCCCATCTAAAACATAGGTCACGTTTCGGAGTGAGGCTGAACAAAATGCGATTCGATGAGTCAAACATTGAGGACTGGTAAACTTGAACGTTGCAATTAATCAACACCGAAAAAGTTTTCAATCGTGCGTTCGCCTTTAGATGTCGGATAAAGGAATCAGGCGTGCCGTTGGCAAACCGTTCGTTTGCTTTATTTTTTCTTAACGTTTATCAATACACGTTGGTTATTCGGCTCGCAAAAGACTTGGCCGAACAATCAGCCCCGACCATAGGAGCTTTTTGAATAGGAAACTGCGTTGACCACAAACAACCATCCATTCGACCCTGAAAACAAGACTCTCTACGCTCCCGAATACGAGCACGATAGTTGTGGCGTTGGATTTGTCGCACAAATTGACGGCAAGCCGACTCGTGAAATTGTCGCCGATGCATGCAGCATTCTTGCCAGAATGGAACATCGTGGCGCTTGCGGATGTGAACAGGAAACAGGTGATGGAGCCGGAATCCTAACCGGCATGCCGACCGAGTTTGTTGGCAAGCTGGCTAAGGAAAACGGATTCTCAGTTGCTTTCCCCTTTGTCGGGTTGGGAAACGTCTTTCTTCCCAACGATGAAGCAGAACGGGAGAAGTGTAAGAACCTAGTGTCCCAAGCGATCAATCGTTTTGGTCAAAAGCTAATCACTTGGCGAGACGTTCCGATCGATGTTGAAGGCTCAGGGATTGGCCCAACGGCGATCCGCAGCTTGCCGACGATTTGCCAAGTCGTTATTGGAAGCGATTCAACGATCTCGCAAGATGAATTCGAACGTCGCCTGTACATGATCCGAAAGTCGTCAACCAAGGCGATTCGCGACAGCGGAATGTACTCAACCGATTTGTTTTACATCTGCTCCTTGTCATCGCGAATCATCGTCTACAAAGGCATGCTGTCGACCGCCCAGTTACCATTGTTCTTTTGTGACTTACAAGATCCAGATTACAAAAGCCACCTGGCAATGGTGCACTCGAGATTTTCAACCAACACGTTGCCCAACTGGTCGCGTGCCCAACCTCTTCGCTGGATGGCCCATAACGGTGAAATCAATACGCTCCGAGGAAACCGAAACTGGATCGCGGCTCGACAGGGATTGATGAAAAGCGATGCTTTCGATGGACAGCTGCGCGCGGTGATGCCGGTTACCGAACAAGGGTGTAGCGATTCTGGCGAGTTCGACAACGCGATGGAAATGTTGATGATGTCCGGTCGCGAGCTGCCGGAAGTTGTCATGATGATGATTCCAGAGGCGTGGCGAAATCACCAGACGATGCCAGAAAACAAACGCGCGTTCTACGAGTATCACTCTTGCTTGCAGGAGCCTTGGGACGGACCAGCGTCGATTTCCTTCACCGATGGAACCATGATCGGTGCGGTGCTTGATCGAAACGGATTGCGACCCAGCCGATATTACGTGACCGACGACAACCGGGTTGTGATGGCAAGCGAAGTCGGCGTGCTGGAGATTGAGCCGAGCAAGATCGTGAAAAAGGGTCGCTTGGAACCAGGGAAAATGTTCTTGGTGGACTTCGAGAATGGTCGCATCGTGGCTGACGAAGAGTTGAAAGAAGACATCGCCAATCGCCGACCTTATGGCCAATGGTTACAGAATCAGCGAATGACGTTTGACGACATACCGGCCGGCACTGCCCCCCAGCCGCTGGAAACAACCGAACGCATTGCGCAAATGCGAGCCTTCGGCTATTCGAGCGAAACCATGGACTTCATGCTATTGCCGATGATTCAGGTCAAGAAAGACCCGATCGGCTCGATGGGTAATGACGCCGCGCTGGCATGTTTAAGTGACAAGCCTCGTTTGCTTTACGATTACTTCACACAGTTGTTCGCCCAAGTCACCAACCCGCCGATCGACTCGATTCGCGAAGAAGTCGTTATGTCGGTCGAATGTTACATCGGCCCGGAAGGCAATCTTCTCGAGACAACGGAGTCGCAGTGTAATCGCTTGTTGGTGCCCAATCCCATTCTCGACAGCGCACAAATGGCAGCGATTAATTCCTTGGATTATCGGAGCTGGACGACTCGCGTTATCGATATTACCTTTCCACGATCCAGCGGAACCGCTGGATTCCTCAAAGCGACTGATCGGATTCGTGAAGAAGCAGAGCAGGCAATTGAAGATGGTTGCTCTTTAATCGTATTGTCAGATCGAGGCATCAGCGAAGAACGGGTGCCGTTGAGCGCTTTGCTGGCGACTAGCTCCGTTCATCATTTCTTGGTCGAAAAAGAACTTCGAACTCGAATTGGAATTGTTGTTGAAACGGGCGAAGCACGCGAGGTTCACCACCACTGTTTGCTAACCGGGTTTGGCGCCGACGCGATCCATCCATACCTCGCGTTGGAGTCGATCATTGATCATCACGCGCAACAGACCGAAGGCGGTTTGGACGCGGCTCAATGCGTCGCGGCCTATCGCAAAGCCGTCCTTAAAGGAATGCTCAAGGTGTTGGCAAAAATGGGTATCTCTACGTTGGCCAGCTACAAGGGCGCGAGAATCTTCGAAGCGATTGGTTTGAATTCCGACGTCATCAAGTCGTCGTTTCCGGGAACCGCCAGCCGGATTGAAGGCGTTGGATTCGATGTGCTTGCTAAGGAAGCGTTGCGACGCCATGAACTTGGATTTGGTAACGCCGATCAGCCGGCGCCCGAATCATTAGTAAAACTAGAGACTGCTGGGACGATTCACTGGCGAAGTGGCGGTGAGAAGCACGCTTGGACACCGCTCAACATCGCCAACATTCAGCAGGCCGCTCGGGCGGGCGACCCACAAGCCTACGAGCGTTTTTCGAAAGCGATCAATGAACAGACGGCGCGTGAATGTCATTTACGAGGCCTGTTGAAGTTTCGTCCGCGAACCGAAATCCCATTGCAGCAAGTCGAATCGGCGAAAGAGATTGTAAAGCGATTTTGTACTGGTGCGATGAGCTTTGGTTCTATATCGGCCGAGGCTCACGAGACGCTGGCCGTAGCCATGAATCGCTTGGGTGGAAAAAGTAACACGGGCGAGGGCGGTGAAGACTACGCTCGATTTGAAGCTTCCGATAACGGAGACCTACGACGATCTGCGATCAAGCAAGTTGCCTCGGGGCGGTTTGGTGTGACCGCCTATTATCTCGCCAACGCCGATGAAATTCAAATCAAAATGGCACAAGGCGCCAAGCCTGGCGAAGGCGGTGAGTTGCCTGGGCACAAAGTCAACGACGTGATCGCGTCGACTCGCCGTTCTACGCCCGGTGTGACGTTGATCAGTCCACCGCCCCATCATGATATTTATTCGATTGAAGATCTGGCTCAATTGATATTCGATTTAAAAAACGCCAACCCGACGGCTCGCATCAGTGTGAAGCTGGTTTCCGAGGTCGGCGTGGGGACGATTGCGGCGGGTGTCGCCAAAGCTCACGCGGACAACATTCTGATCTCAGGTACTGGCGGCGGCACCGGGGCCAGCCCATTGACGAGTATCAAGCACGCCGGGATGCCGTGGGAATTAGGAATCGCTGAGACACATCAAACGCTTGTGATGAATGATTTGCGCAGCCGCGTTCGCTTACAGACCGATGGTCAACTTAAGACTGGTCGCGACGTAGTGATTGCTGCGTTGCTTGGTGCGGAAGAATTCGGCTTCGCCACGGCTCCGTTGATCACGATGGGTTGTATCATGATGCGAAAGTGTCATTTGAACACTTGCCCTGTCGGCATCGCGACTCAAGACGAAGAGCTTCGCAAGAAATTCAAGGGCAAGCCGGAGCACGTTGTCAACTATCTGTTCATGGTGGCGGAAGAAGCCCGACAGATCATGTCCGAGCTCGGTTTCCGCACCATCAATGAAATGGTGGGACGGGTTGATGCACTCGATGTTGATCAGGCGGTTGAACATTGGAAAGCTCAGGGCATTGATCTTTCAAAATTGCTCGCGCCAGCTTTCGGCTTCCATGATGGTGTCCAGGTCTATTGCACCATCGATCAGGATCACGCACTTGATGACGTGATTGATTGGGAGTTGGTTGAGTTGGCTGCTCAGGCCTTGGACGATCAAGCACCCATTTCAATTGCCACGGAAATCAAAAACACGGATCGCGCCGTGGGTGCGATCTTGAGCCACCACGTCGTCAAAAAGTACGGGCCGGAAGGTTTGCCTGACGATACGATCATGATTGACTTTGAGGGTTCAGCCGGCCAAAGCCTCGGAGCATTTCTTGCTCGCGGAGTTTCATTGACAGTTGAAGGTGACGCCAACGACTATTGCGGTAAAGGCCTGTCCGGAGGTCGAGTGGTCGTCAAACCACCCAAGGAAGCCACGTTCGTGGCCAGCGAAAATATTATCATCGGCAACGTCGCACTTTACGGCGCGACCGAAGGTGAAGCGTACTTTAGTGGTGTCGCGGCGGAACGCTTCGCCGTGAGAAATTCAGGCGCCCACGCCGTTGTCGAAGGCATCGGAGATCATGGCTGCGAATACATGACTGGCGGGCGAGTCGTGGTACTTGGTCAGACGGGCCGCAATTTCGCAGCCGGAATGTCCGGCGGGGTGGCTTATGTTTTTGATCCGAATGACGAGCTGCTTCAGAAAATCAATTTGGAATTGGTCGACATCGAAACGATGGATGATCCAAACGATGTTGAAGAATTGCGAAATCTGATTTCGAAACACGCCGAGTTTACGGATTCAGCACTGGCTAAAGAGATATTGGATTCTTGGGACGAGCGTTTGCCTTCGTTCAAAAAAATCATCCCGGTGATGTACCGTTCAATCTTACAGAAACAAAAAGAGACGGTCGCGGCGAACGGGTAGTGGCCAAAAAGGTCGGTGATGTGAATTGTGATTCACTTCCTGCCGCAACGGCATCCAACGAAAGCATAGTCGCCGATTCGATTAGTAGCTGGCTTGGTCTTCAGGTTTTCGCTTCAGTAAACAATATCAGTAATCACGGAAACTAACTCAACACGTTAGTGAATGACAAATGGGTAAGCCAACTGGGTTCATGGAGTTTGATCGTCTTGACGAAGGTAAGCGTCCTGCGGCCGAACGTATCGGCGACTGGAACGAATTTCTTGTTCAGCTTGGCGATGATCAATTGCAGACGCAAGGCGCTCGATGTATGGATTGCGGAGTTCCGTTCTGCCATACCGGCGAGGTCATCGGAAACTTGGCGACGGGCTGCCCGGTCAACAATTTGATACCCGAATGGAATGATTTGATCTATCACGGAAAATGGCGAGAAGCCCTTGATCGACTTCATCACACGAATAACTTTCCAGAGTTTACCGGCCGTGTTTGCCCGGCACCATGCGAAGGATCGTGCGTGCTTGGCATCAACGAGCCACCGGTCACGATCAAGAACATCGAAAGAACGATTATTGATCGCGGTTTTGACAACGGCTGGGTGACTGCCCGTATCCCTGAGACTCGCTCCGGAAAAACGGTTGCCGTCATCGGCTCGGGGCCGGCAGGATTGGCTGCGGCCGACCAGTTGAACCAAGCGGGTCATCAGGTCACGGTTTTCGAGCGGGCGGATCGAATTGGTGGATTGCTAATGTATGGTATCCCCAATATGAAACTGGACAAAACCGTTGTACAGCGCCGAATCGATTTGTTAATTGCCGAAGGTATCGAATTCAAAACTGGAATCGAGGTTGGAACTGATATTTCGGCGTCTGAGATTAAAGACACTTTCGACGCGGTAATTACTTGCGTCGGAGCAACCAAGCCGAGGGACTTGAAGATTCCAGGTCGTTCATTGGCGGGAATTCATTTCGCGATGGATTACTTGACTGGCTCAACGGGCAGTCTGCTCAATGGATCCCAAGCTCCGATTGACGCGCGGGACAAAAAAGTCGTTGTGATTGGAGGCGGCGATACAGGAACCGATTGTTGTGGAACAGCACTCCGGCAAGGGTGCAAGAGTTTAGTCAACTTGGAAATTGTTCCGCGTCCACCAGCCGAACGAGCCGATAGCAATCCATGGCCACAATGGCCGTTAGTCTTTCGAACCGACTATGGACACTCGGAGGCCGCCGAAAAATTTGGAGCCGACCCAAGAAAGTTCGCAGTGGAAACGGTGGAGTTCGTGGCCGACAAAGGTTGGCAGTTGACGGGTTTAAAAGTGCAAACGGTGGATTGGTCGATCGAACGGCCAGGCGTCGCGCCGTTCTCACCAGTTGCCGATACAGAGGAATTGATTGAGGCCGATCTTGTGTTTCTGGCATTAGGTTTCCTCGGTCCGGAACCGATAGTCGCAGAACAGTTCGGGCTTGAATCCGGACCAAGGTCAAACATTTTGGCAAACACGGAGGACTATGAAACGAGCCAGCCCGGGATTTTCGCCGCCGGCGATTGCCGTCGCGGGCAAAGCCTGGTTGTGTGGGCGATCCGTGAAGGTCGTCAAGCCGCAGAAGTGTGCCACAAGTATCTGACCACGGTTGCACAATTGTAAAAGGCGATTGGTAAGTGGATTTTGATCCAGCCACTTCTTGGGTTGCACTTCTTGGATTGCACCTCTTGGATTGCACCTCTTGGATTGCACTTCTTGGATTGCACTTCTTGGATTGAAATCTGCGTGAGTCGCTTTGATGCAAGTTCGACTTCGGATTGCGTGAACTGACTATCGATGACGCCGTTCAATTTTGCATCATGGCTTCTGAGCCAAAACGAGATACTGCGCACCAAGCGGCAACCGGTGAACGCACTTTTCCAGCGGTCGCAACCAACTTAACGATCGAGGAAACAAAAACCAGGCATCGCTACGCACGATCCGGAAGCCCGCCTGCTTCAACAACGCGCGTGCTTGAATCGGCGAGATCACGACCGCATCTCGATCGAACGGGATCTTGCTCATCACATACCGCGTTCCTGGATTCCACGGATTGTTCTCCCAAAACGCAAACCAACCGCCTGCCTTGAGCGAACGAAAAACCGTTTCAAATGCCAAATCGCGATTCGCGGGCAGGATGTGGTGAAAGACTCCGTTGCAATAGGCTAAATCAAATTGCTCGGTCGGAATTGCTTTCGAAGTCGCCGTAAAGTTGATGCCATCTCCCGCGAATTCAATTTTGGCGCGCCGGATCGCTTCGGTCGAAGGATCAAACCCACAAATCTTTTCGGGGCTAAAACTTTTGCTTATCAAAGGCGTCGCAATCCCCACGCCACATCCAAAATCAAGCACGGAATTGATGGATGAACACTCTTTCAGAACCTGGGCCGTCCAATGAATTCGTTTTTCGGCGAAGTACTCTGGCCCTTCACCAGAGACGCCCAAGCCTTCGTTCAGGGCCGATTCATACTGTTGGGCGTACGCATCAAACTCTTTTTCAATGGTTTCGTTCGAGCGTACCACCGTCTCACGTTGAATATCTGGCACGTATACAGAAAGCGTATTCCGGTGAGAAGAATCACTCAGACCATTGGTATTCAAAAGCTCATCCCTTGACTTCGATTCAAGCATCTGCGGCAGCGGCTTAGATTACGAATTGATGATGGTCAAAAACGGATTCCGCATCCGTTTCATTACATCTCACCCAAACACGGCCTCACGGCTTCTATCGACTTGATGTCGGACAATCCCTGAAATTGAATTTACAAAGCGGATTATAGAGCCACCCACATGGCAGACAACATTCAGGTGACTTAAGTCAAATTGTGACATTGTTGGTTCTGACGGTTGCATCGTTCAGGAAAACAAATTGGCTCAAACCTGATACCTCTTCATCGTTTTCTTTTGACTTAGCTTTGAGGTCGGGTAATTTTCCGTACCCCAAATTGCCTTTTGCAAGAACCTAGTGCGAGAAAGCTATGTCTGTTCCCCAAAATCCCTCTGGACCTGCTGCGCCAATTTCAAATGCCGATTTGCCCACCGATTCTTCCGCGTTCGTGTCCACCTCCAATGGGCAAAGCAAAGCCGCCAACGGCGCGACCCGAGCGCTCGATAACGCTCAATCGCTGATCGAATCAAGCCTAGCCGATGAGTACATCGAACTCTCGATCGTGATGCCCTGCCTCAATGAGGCTGATACCTTGGCGACATGCATCAAGAAATGCAATCAGGTCATTCAAGAGCATAACTTTGCGGCGGAAGTCATCATCGCGGACAACGGGTCGACCGATGGTTCAATCGAAATCGCGAGGCAGCATGGGGCCCGTGTCGTACACATTAATGAGAAGGGATACGGCAACGCGCTAAAAGGCGGAATTTCTGCAGCACTCGGCGAATACGTCATCATGGGTGATGCGGACGACAGCTATAACTTCTTGGAAATACCCAAGTTTGTTGAAAAGTTGCGCGAGGGAAAACAGTTGGTTCAAGGATGTCGGCTTCCTGGCGGCGGCGGTCAGGTCTTGCCCGGTGCGATGCCGTTTTCACATCGCTGGTTGGGCAACCCAATGTTCTCAGCGATGGTTCGACGCATGTTCAAAGCTCCCATCAATGATGTTTACTGCGGTTTGCGTGGTTTTCGTAGCGATTTCTATCGTGAACTAGACCTGCGTTGTTGCGGAATGGAGTTCGCTACCGAAATGATTATTAAGGCCAGCCTGTTCAAGGCTGACATTGCCGAAGTACCAATCACCTTGCATCCGGATGGCCGAAAAGCCCATGCTCCGCACTTAAGAACATTTCGTGACGGATGGCGGACGCTCCGGTTCTTTATGGTTTATAGCCCGAAATTTCTGTTTCAAATTCCGGGCATCGCGTTGCTGATGGTCGGACTGGTGGCTTACTTGTTGGCGATGTCCGGCGCCCGAATTTTCGGGTTGGCTCTCGACGCACACACAATGTTGTTTGGTACGCTTTCCATCTTGATGGGATATCAACTGATTCAATTCGCAATCTTCAGCAAAACGTTTTCAATCGAGCAGGGCTTGATGCCAGTCGATCACGAACTGACGCGGCACTCAAAAATATTCACGCTTGAGCGAAGCCTGATTCTCGGTTCGTTCGTGTTTCTTAGTGGCGCCACGCTGTTGGGATGTGCGGTCAATCAGTGGCGATTAGCCAGTTTTGGGGCTCTCGATTACGCAAGTACGATGCGCGTGGTGATACCTGGAATTACATTGGCGGCCATCGGCTTTCAAACCGTTGCTGCCAGTTTATTCATGGGTGTTTTGAAGTTGGCCCGACGGGCGGAAGATTGAGTAAATTCTGTCAAATTGTGGTAGCGGAACCTCGTTTAGGAAAGCTACCTGAGATGGAATGACTTTTCTTTTCGCTGAAAACCCTCCCCGGCCGCTACGGCGTCCGACCCTCCCGCAAGCGGGAGGATGGCTTGGTGCTCCAAACGTTTTGACGGGTTTGATCCACTTCGCAAGTTCGCAACTTCAACACAGCAACACAGCAACACACAACACACAACTTCAACACAGCAACTCACAACTTCGTGATGACAGCAACTTTAAAACGTTAAACCCGACCTCATGTTCCGGCACTGTCGTCCAACTATTTGCATTATGTTTTTCGCTACCAACCGACTTTCAATCTATCGCTGATGAACGCTCCTAGTTCCCACAATTCGAAAACATCACAGTTTGAAAGTACTTCTCCAGCTCACGCTCAGGCAAAAGAATCAACCCCGACGAACCAGCCACTGGCTGGATTTCCATCGTCTTCAAAAGAAGACACTTTTAAGTCAACTTTGAAGTCGAGGCTTAAAAAAGCGTCACGAAACAAAACAACCTGCGTCGCAGTCACATGGCTGTTAGGCACTTTGATCGCCTTTCTCTTGACGGCCACCCAAGGCGTTCCGGCTCCCGTTTTCCAAGACGAATTTGGGTACCTACTTGCCGCTGATACATTCGCTTCCGGTCGCCTGACCAATCCTACTCACCCGATGTGGCATCACTTCGAGACATACCACGTCATCCACCAACCGAGCTACACCGCCAAATACCATCCGGCCCAAGGTCTAACCTTGGCGGTCGGCCAACTACTTGGGCATCCGATCATCGGAGCCTGCTTGGCCACAGGTATTTCTTGCGCCGCTTTGATGTGGATGCTAACGGCGTGGTTGCCACGGCGCTACTATTGGATCGCGATTCTGTTCGTCATTTGTCACCCAGGAATACAACTTACCTGGGGGCAGTCCTATTGGGGAGGCGCGGTAGCGCTGACAGGAAGCTCACTTTTGTTGGGTGCTTTTGCAAGACTGAACCAAACCTTCCAAATCAAATACGCGGTCATTGCCGCTTTCGGCACCGTGCTACTTGCCAACAGCCGTCCGTTTGAAGGAGCCGTTTTGACGGCCGTTGTCGGATTGGCACTACTTTGGAAGCTAGTTCAAATTGAATCTTGGCAACTCAAGCCGTTCTTGGCGCGGGTCATCTTGCCGGGCTTCATAATTCTAGGATTGGGTGCGGGTTGGATGATGACTTACAACCACGCCGTCACTGGTAACGCATTCGAATTGCCTTACAAAATTCACGAAGACAACTACGGATGGACGCCGCTGTTCCTTTGGCAAACAGCCGGGGCGAAACCAAGCTATCGACATCCTGATATGGAATCGGGTTACGTTGGTGACAAGGAAAGCACCGAAAGTCATTTCAAGTCGACGTTCGACGTGGTCACGATCAAACTTGGTTCGACGATTCGGATCATGGGGTTTTATTGCGGCGGGGCGTGCTTACTGCTGATGTTCGGCTTACCGTGGTTGCTGCGGAACCCTCGATACAAGCTGGCAATTTATCTGGCCATTCCCGCCTTCTTTGCCGGCATGGCAACTCCATGGGAATGGGCACACTATTGCGCACCAGCGGCGCCATTGTTGTTTTTGCTTTTACTGGCAAGTTGGATTGAGTTTTGGCGGCGAACGCGCCAATCACCATTACTGAGATTTGGGATCGTGATTGTTATTCTCGCCCTTCAGTTCTCGTGGACTGCCAAGGTCTACCGAAAACAAGAAGCAATCGGCCAACGCTCATGGCCCAACCAGCGAATGGCGTTCAAAGAACAGTTAACCAAATCAGCTGGACGAGACCTGGTGTTGGTTCGCTACTCAGACACGCATGATCCTCGTGAAGAGTGGGTTTACAACGACGCTGACATCGATGCGTCCGAGATTGCCTGGGCCCGTGAAATTTCCCCAACGGCTCGCGAAGACCTGATTTCCTACTTCAACGACCGCAACATTTGGGTGCTTGATGCCGACGCCCAACCAGCCGTCTTGCGGCCTTTCAATTCGCATGAACGTTCTGAGGTTACTCAAGAACTTTCTTTACGAACGCAATAGCGACAGTCTTTGTTAGCGGAGTGGCTCAAGCCACTCGTTGCGTCAACAGTGGACGGCTCGCGCCGTTCCACTACGAGCGAAGCAGGCTTTGCAGTTCTCTTTGTGAAATGACTGGCAAAGTTGAAGCCGCCGATCTGGGCTGATACCATCTGGTGATCCTCCTACTTGGAACACCTATGAATATTCACTTCACACGCAGTTCGCGTTACGTCTCGTTGGCTTGCTCTATTGCATTTGGACAGCTTCTGTTCTTCGGGATGTCGTTAACAGCCGTCGCCCAAAACGAGAAATCGAGCGACTCCAATACCGTAGAAGCAAAACGGCCCAACATTCTCTGGCTTGTCCAGGAAGATCTCTCGCCCTGGCTTGGCTGTTACGGCCACGAAGTTCAAAACGGCGCGACACCGACGATTGATGCGATGGCGGCGAGAGGCACTCGTTTCTCGCGGGCCTATGTTCCGGCTCCCGTTTGCTCGGCCTGTCGATCAGCGATTATCGTGGGAGCCAATCAGATTCGGTTTGGCGCGCACCAACATCGTTCTCGACGAGGTGAAGCCAGCTTGCCGCTACCGGAAGGTACCAAAACCGTCCCTGGCTTGCTGAAGGAAGCAGGTTACTTTTGCTTCAATGTTGGCAAAACTGATTACAACTTTGAACATGAAGGCATGTACTCCGAGATTCCTGAACGGTTCTCGTCAACGCCCTGGAAAAGCTGCTCCGACGGACAGCCTTTTTTTGGCCAGATCCAGCTTAAGGGCGGCAAACACAACACGCGTAAGTTCAAGAACAAAATCGATCGTGCGTCCGTCACGATTCCGGCCGACTATCCACAGGACGAAATGCATCGCGAAATCGTGGCCGAACACTACGACTCGGCTCGCAAAGATGACCAGATCATTGGTGACATTCTGAAGCGACTCGAAGACGATGGGCTGAAGGACTCGACGATCGTCGTTTACTTTTCCGATCACGGCGCCAACAACTTGGTTCGACACAAACAGCAACCGACCGAAGGCGGATCGCATGTTCCATTTATTATCACGGGCCCCGATCCTTGGGTGCCAGCTCCGAGTGTTCGAGACGACTTGGTGACGATGCTTGACCTCTCGGCAACCACGTTGGCTTGGGCGGGCATCGAGCAACCAGCGTCATTTGAAGGCCAGAACCTGTTCGGATTTGCGGTAAGGCCCCGGGAGTTTGTGGCGACGGCTCGCGATCGATGCGACACAACGATCGAACGGATTCGCTCGATTCGAACTGACCGATACCGTTACACGCGAAACTATTTGCTTGACCGAGTTTTGTTGCAACCACAATACCGTGACCCCAAGGACTACGTGCTGGCTTTACGATCAGCCTACGCCGATGGAACGCTGGATCCGAAGTTGGCGGAAATCTATTTTGGAGAACGACCGGCCGAAGAACTTTACGATGTTGTTAACGATCCCGCACAAATGAACAACTTGGTAGCCGATGCGAAATATCAGCGAGAACTGGAACGCCACCGACAACTGCTCGACGGATGGCTGGCCAAAGGTGATCTTGGTGCGAAACCCGAACCCGACATCGAGCTAACAATGAACAACCAAGGCAAGTGGGGGCGAGCGGTTAATTCGGAATTCGAACGCGTCCGAACGGACTCTGATGGAGATGGCCTGTCAGATGACTTCGAAAAAGCCAACGGCCGAGATCCGGCCGACGGCAAACTATTGTTTACGTTTGACTGCGGTGGTTGGCAAACCGAAGGCTGGGTAGGGAAGGGCATCGATTCCAATATTGCGGGACGGCAAGGGTTTCTGGATTTCAAATTGGATGACGGCAGTGGCAGCCTCGTTCGAACCGGACTGCGTCATGAAGCGATGAAGCAAAACGGAATATTTCGAATCCGCCTTCGCTGCAACAAGCCGATCGATGTGGAAGTCCTCTTTGGCGAAACTTCGATAGGAACAGTCCGATGTGAGGAAAGCGATCAATTCAAAGAAATAGGATTCTTCAGTCCCGCTAAACGCGGAACGATCTTTGAGTCGATCCGAATCAATTTAAAATCTCAGCCCCAAGCGCGCGTAGAGCTAGACTGGATCAAAATGAAAAAGTAACTCGGCTACCGATAAACCGTAAACAAAAGGCCTGCTTTAAGATCCGTTATTGCATTTTCTTAGCCACGAAGTGGCGACCGCAAATAGCCGCGTGGCGTGAGCCCGCGGTTTAGTTTGACTTGATTGCCAAAGCCACGAAGTGGCGACCGCAAACGAATGGCTACCTTGCGAACGTCACTTCGTGACTTGATTGCGATGAAACATCGACTCTGCGGGCTCCCGCCCGCAGCTAAGTGCGACCGCTCCTTCGGAGCTACACCGGACAAATTATTCATGGGCCACGCGGATCTAAACACCCGATAATTTATCAATCCCAACTAAAACAAAAGAATCGCTCGGTTCTCAATAGGCAGAATTTGCTAAACTTGAACTAAGATCACAGAGACGACAATGAAATTCCGACAAATGCAAATCCTCTTGACTGGCGCCGCACTAGCATTGTCAATCGCCAGCCTCAGTGTCGCCGATCAACCCCGCTTCGAATCAAATTCAAAATCGGACTCCAACCCCCAACCGAACGTCGTGCTGATCATGGCCGATGATGTCAGTTGGGAAGCGTTCGGCTGCTATGGAGCCGAGGACTATCAAACGCCTAACCTTGATCAATTGGCCGCGAAGGGCATTCGGTTCGCCCATTGCTATTCGACACCGATCTGCACGACTTCTCGCGTGAAGATCATGACCGGAAAATACAATTTCCGGAATTACACGCACTTTGGATATCTGAATCCACTCGAGAAAACGTTTGGGCACCTGATGCAGGGAGCCGGCTACAAGACCGCGATGGCCGGTAAATGGCAATTGAACGGGCTTGCTAATTCGCTGCCTGGACACGATGACGAAACACGCCCCTTCAAAGCCGGCTTCGACGAATACATGCTTTGGCAATTGACTCATCCCAAGAAAGATGGCGAACGGTTTTGGAACCCGCTTTTGCAACACAACGGCGAACTGCTGACTAAGAAGATGAACGACGGCAAGTACGGCCCCGACTTGATGTGTGATTTCGTTTGCGATTTCATCATACGCAGTCAAGACAAACCATTCTTCGTTTACTACCCAATGGTTCTCGTCCACGATCCCTTCGTTCCAACTCCCGATACGATCATCGACCGCAACCAACCTAACCTCAACAAGGCTCCAAAAGACAAAACCGAAAAGAAAAAGAACTTCGTGGCGATGGTCAGCTATATGGACAAACTGGTTGGCAAAATTCTGGCGACCATTGAAGAAGCTGGGCAAACGGACAACACGATCGTCATCTTCACCGCAGACAATGGCACCAATCGCTCAATCCGTTCGCGGTGGAACGGCCAGGAAATCCAGGGTGGCAAAGGAGGCATGAAAGACAATGGGACGCACGTCCCGATGATCGCCTACTGGAAAGGCCATACGCCGACCGGATTGGTCTCCAACGATTTAATCGACTTCACGGATTTCTACGCGACGTTTGCCGACGCTGCAGGCGTTCAACTTGGCAGCAGCGACCCGATTGACGGACGCAGTTTCTTGCCTCAGCTCAACGGCGAAACAGGCACGCCGCGCGACTGGGTGCTGTGTCACTATCAACCCTATTGGAATAAACAGCCGGGCCAGTTCGTCCGCAACGATGCTTTCAAACTTTACCGAGATGGCCGACTATTCAACGTCCCAATGGACTTGAATGAAACCAATGATTTATCCGCCGCTACCGATCATGCAACTCAAGCGATCCAAAAGACGTTCAAGTCCTTTTTAGATTCCTGCCCGCCGGCTCCAGCCGGTGACAACAAATCCGGCAGAGGCACTAAGGATCGGCCAATCTATCCAGAGTGGGGGAATCTATTTTCTGAATCAAGCAAATCGAACGGCTCGAAATAGATTTCATTCAGTCAGTTGGACGGTCTGCATTCGTCAAAGTCTTCAATATTCAGTGGTACTGAGGCAAATCATAGTTGCTTGGCATAGTAAAGCTGGCAACTCGAATGGCCGGTTTTTCCCATCGTTTTCGAAAGCGGCTCAAAACCGGCTCGCTTGTACAACTGATTTGCTTGCCACATTCGTTCGAGCGTCTCGAGGTAGCATTTTTTAAAATCACGTTTTCTCGCTTCGTCCATCAACAACGATAGAAGGCGACTGCCCATACCGAAGCCACGAAGCTCGGGGAGGAAGAACATTTTTCGCAACTCACAAACAGACTTCGCTCCACCTGTTAACGGCGCGATACCTCCACCTCCTACAACTTGACCATCCGACTCAATGACACAGTAGACAAAACGGCTGCCATTGTAGTTTCCGTACATGTCATCGACTTCAGTGTCGTTGATCGAGTAACCCTCACCAACGGCTTGAAACTCGGTCATTACATCGCGAATGACCCGAGCCATTTGGGCGTTGTCTTTTTTCTGTATCTTCCGGATCGTGTACCGCGATTGCAAACGGCTTTTGCGAAGAGCATTTCCATACAAGCGCAATCCATCGACTACTGTTTGCTGCTCCGACTCCGTCAAATTCCCGAGCGCGTCGCCGACCTGTTGATCGGCAAGTCCGATCGTTTCGACCAAAGCCTTGTCGCCCTTCGTCGTAAGACTAAAAAACTTTTGTCGATTGTCATGTGGCAATTTTTCACTCTTGACCAAGCCCAACTCAACCAGTTTCTTAACCGTTCGACTGGTATTGGATTTATCGATCAAGAGAATCTCAGACAGCTGCATTAAGCTCAGCGAATTGTTGGTGGACAACTCAAACAACACATGGCACTGAGAAAAAGTGTAGGCCGTATCCAAATACACGCCCTTCACAACATCTAGCTCTCGGACAAGCTGACGAGAATGCTGGCGAATCTCTTGAACTTTCAGATCCTTGCCAGAAGCTTTGCCGGAATTTTTGTTTGGGGTCAAAACGAACTCGCTAGAAATTAATGATTCGACGCAACAGCCGGTTAACTTACTCTAGTCTTTTCGGCATCCACAACCAGCCGCAGAAGTCAGGTAAGAGAACGGAATCCACCACAAGGCGATCAAAAGAAAAACCAAGGTATCTTTTGAATCCGAATCCGCTAACCAATAACTCACAAGCAAAATCAGCGCAGCGAAGACGACTGACGAGACAAGAACAATCACTGCAGGCATTCGTGGATTCTTCAAATTGTTCATGGGCGACCTAGCCAATTTTCTTGTACTTGAAATGATTGAATCCTCGAACATCTTACATCGCAACTTATTAGTTGTCAATTACAACTATAATCCAACAACGGCCAAGACCTCCTAAATCATTGCGAAAATGGGGAAAACGTCTGCACTTGGAACGTGATTCGGCTGCCGCGGTCAAGTTCCTAAACTACCAATTTTCAACTCCGACTTGGAGCCAAAATGGCGACTGGTATATTTGGGCGAAAGCCAACACCAAGCCATATCCATCAACTAGCGACGATCAAGGCGATGACCGGAAAGACGCCTGAGAAAAACCAATGAATCAAACAGCCATCGAGATGTTCAGCACAGTCGGCGTCGCCATTTTATGTATCGCGCTTGGCGTGATGGCATTGGCGATCTTTTTTACCATCCTGTCGCGAATCAATGATTCGGGGACCAAGCCGGACACGATTGCCGTTCGAGGAATTTTAAAAAAGGACACGTGGGCAACAGTACACATGTCTGGAGCGGAAACATTTGACCGAGTTCGGTTCATTGGATTCACCAATTCCGACTCATTCAAGACCCACCTGCCTTTCGCACTCAACGGCATGGTCATTCTGGAGGATGAAAGGAAGTGTCGGTTTCTCGTTCGAGCTAAGGCGATCAGAATGATCGTTGTGGAACCACAAACCAGTTGAAAGTCATCAAAAATGGCTTTTGTGTTCTCCGTCTACGGCTCAAGAAATCACCACCTCCCATCGGCGGCCAGATAAAGATTCGATAGACTTTGGGGTCTTTCGGAATGCTCTCAATTCACTTGGCCGATCAAGTCTGCTGTCGCTGTGATCTACTTACTTCTTCAATCCATTTTCGCCTCGGCATTCACGCTCGTCATCAAATGGGCGCAGCTTCGCGAACGAGACGACATTGTTACCGTCGGCACGATTAATTACATCATCGCCTTCGTACTGATCCTGCCGATCTTCTTGATGAACGACGTATCCGAAGTTTCTCCGGGAGCCGTGTGGACGGGTGCTTCGATGGGTGGCATCTACTTTATCGCCTACTTTTTTGCGATCTACTGCATTCGGACAGCCGGGGCGTCCAGCGCGACGGTCGTTGGTGTTCTTTCGATCCTGATTCCAATTGCGGTTGCGGCCCAGGTTTGGTCAGAAATTCCATCTGGTCTACAGGTGTTTGGCATTAGTTTGGCGCTGGTCGCGCTGCTGCTTATCGGGTTAAAAGGGAATAATGATTCGACCAAAAATCGCACTTGGCAAGTCCCATTGATCATGCTCGGCTTCTTTTTGCTGTGTGGGCTGAGTCGAGTCTCCCAAGACACTTTCAAACACATCAGTTCTCCGGATCAACGTTCAACCTTTGTCGTCGCCGCGTTCGGCGTTGCTGCCATCCCATCGCTGGCCTTTCTGATTTACCGCCGGAAACGTGTTGCCTTAAGCGAGTTTTCATTTGGATTCACCATGGGATTGGCCAATGTGCTGCAAACCCAAATGATTTTAAAATGCCTCGAGCATTTTCCAGGTTACATCGTCTTTCCAGTAACCAGTGCCGGAGCAATCTTGATCACGACTCTGGTTGCGACAAGTCTTATGAAGGAGAAGCTCAGCCGCCAAACTTTGGCTGGCATCGCGATCGCAGTCGTCGCATTGTTTTTGCTCTATTAAATTCAGCAGCAGTCACCTCACTCACGGCTGACCGCACAACCTTTCACTTCCTTTGCTTCTGGCCAACCGGCTGGTTTCTATCTTTAAATTAGTTTTGTTGGACTTCGTTTGCTCTTCTTACTCCCACTTTTTAGCGCATTGATCTATCCGTTCGGCGGATTATGGATCAAACAAAGCCAGGAACTCGGTGCGGGACCTTGGCGCATTGCGGTGCTTGGAAATCTGATCATTGCTGCATGCTTTATGGCGTTGCTCTTGCTTCGCCCCGCCGCGCCGGACTGGAACTATGTTGGTTGGCCGCTGTTGGCGGGCTGCTGTTTTTTCGGTGGACAATTTTTTACAGTACTCGCACTTCGCATTGGCGACGTTTCTTTGGTCGCACCGGTGATGGGCTGCAAGATTCTCTTCGTCGCACTCTATTCGTCCCTACTGGGTGTCGAAAGTTTGGCCCCGTTGGTTCTGGCGGCAGCGGGGTGTGCAGCATTGGCGATCTTTTTATTAGGATGGAAAGATCGAGACCCGACCGATGCGACCGTCAATCCGGCTCGCAAAAAATCAGCCTGGCTGACGATTTGTCTTTCACTAACGTCGTGCGCATTCTTTGCCGGTGTTGATACCGTTTTCGCCCACGCTGGTAAATCCTTCGGTTCACTGGCGATCTTGATCACGGGGATGGGTTTCTTTGCTTTGCTTTCCCTTATTTTCACACCGTTTGCGATACGCGAACCGGCCGCACCCAAAAGCCGGAAAGCCAACATCCTTGGCAATATTGTTTTCGGAGTGCAAGCCGTTGTCTTGAATTTCGCGAACGTGATGCTGGCTCAACCAACGATCGTTAACATCATTTACAGCTCGCGAGGTTTGTTTGGGATCACTCACACTTGGTTCATCGGGCACTATTTTGAAAACACCGAGCGACAGGAAACCAGCAAGCCGACTTTGGTTCGTCGTTGTATAGGTGCGGCTCTGCTGATGCTCTCGATCGCTCTGGTCGTGCTGAGCTAATTTGCAAACGTGCAAAGTCAAATTTATTAATCAATTTATTAATCAATTTAT
>CAZPTT010000041.1:0-21141 GCA_964589435.1 uncultured Pirellulaceae bacterium | reverse complement strand
GCGCCTTTGCAAATTCAGATGCTGGCCGGCTAAACCACTAAAACGTGTCACCCGATCAAAAAAGCCTCCTACCGGTGTGGCAGGAGGCTTTGACAATTGCTACTTCGAATTGACCTATTCTGGCGTTAGCTGGTAACGGCTTCTTTCATTTCGATTTCGTAGCCTTCTCGATACTCGCGTCCAAGGAACGCATTCGCCTCGTCGTCACCGGTGATCACTTCGTTCTTGGCGTCCCAATTCAAGTCACGACCAAATCGAGCCGAGATACCGGCGAGATGACAAAGGTTCAGCATATTCATGTGCGAATGCACATCTGAAATTGGCTCAATCTGCTCACGATGGCAATGAATGAAATTCGCCCAATGCGCCTTCCGCTCGCCTTGCTCCATCGGCAAGCCTTTGTAGGCTTGCTGAATCGCATTCTCCGGCAACGGGTTATCGGCCAGTTCTTCCACTGGCTTGCCGACCAACTTTCTTCGATTGACGAAAATCCGCCCTTTATCGCCTTCGATCAGAACACCATTGTCAGTGTCGTTTCGAATCACGACTTCTGTTCCCCCAGGGTACTTGAGAACAAAATTGAACTTGGTTGCTGTATTGTATTGGTCTTTCTGAACCGCGAATCCATCCTTGTAATCGACCGGATGTTCCGAAGTTCCGCCGATGGACATTGGACCATCCATTTGACCATTCGCTCGCAATGCCCAAGCAGCAATGTCAACATGATGAGCACCCCAGTCAGTCAGCTTGCCGCCCGAGTACTCATACCACCATCGGAATTCGTAGTGGCAATTCGTTGGAGGGCGTTTCCCTTCGGCCGCCGGAGTAAAGCGGTAATCGACCTGTGGTGCTGGCCCTAGCCAACGATCCCAATCCAGATTTTTGGGAACATCGGCGACAGGAATTGATTGGCTTTGCGGTGCACCACCAATCGCGCATTGAATCCGCTTGATCTTGCCGACGCGCCCTTGCTCAACCATCGCAATCGCTTTGGTGAAAAGGTTAAATGTGCTGCGTTGCTGAGTCCCCACCTGCACAATGCGGCCGGTTTCTTGTTGAACCTTCCGAATCAACTTGCCTTCATCAATCGTCAACGTCAGCGGCTTTTCGCAGTAGACGTCTTTGCCGGCCAGCATAGCCTCGACCAATGGCTTGGTATGCCAATGATCAGGCGTGGCGATATGGATGATCTTGATGTCGTCTCGTTCAATAACCTTGCGGTAGTCATTGTAAACGTCCGCTTTGCCTTGACTGAAACGCTTATTGAAACCGTCACGCCGATCGGCATCGACGTCAGCGATCGCCACAACGTCCAACCAGTCCTTGGCGGCGTTCATGTTGCCAGCGCCCATGCCACCAGCGCCAATGACGCCGATCGGAATTCGATCGTTCAGAGAAACAATCTCATTGGCAAGAACTTTTGGCTGGGAAAAAAAGTACGGAATCGAAGACGCCGCTCCCACAGCAGCCGTCTTTTTTAAGAAGTCTCGTCTCGTGTTTGTCTGATTCGCCATATTGTTTTTCACTAAGTCGAAAGAAAATTGATTGTTGAACCGCGACCGGCCCGAGCAAGAATCCACTACCGCTGGCAAATTGGGCATGAGAATTATCAAGCTCAAACCAACCAGCTCGCGATAGTCAAAAATTCTACTCGGAACAACAGATCATCAATTTAACCTAACTCTTATCAACATGCGAATCGACCATTGATATGAAACGGAGTTCACTGAAAAGATGATCGCTGATAAACGCTGGGATCAACACGACTGATTGAACGACGCAACGAATTCACGGTTCACAGAAGATAAATTACCCATTCATCGATTACGACGATTCATCGATTACGACGATTCATCGATTACGCACATTGAGTACGTCGATTCATTGAGTACGCCGACCCCGCACTTGTCAAATTAAACGCGACATCAAATTTTGCTAACAGCTATCGCAGCCACAAAAACTCCGCTCGGCTATTGAAACACCCAACGACCGACGATGCCATCGTTGAGATCAATGTAGTAAAGATTTCCGTCTGGGGCTTGTTGAATGTGAACGACGATTTGAGCCCCCGTCGTAAACGTTTCGACATTGGAGACGTTGCCATTTCCGTCAAAGCTGATGTTGCGAACGATACCCTGGCCAAGATCATTGAAGAACAAATCGCCTTGGTATTCCGCCGGATAAGTATTTCCGGAGTAGACATCACCTAAGATAATTGCGTTGATCCCACTGGCACTGTGATTGAGAGCGTAGATCGAAGGAGTGACCTGGGCATTGCTCGCGTAAAAGACCTGAGCTTCCGGCAAGTTTTGATATTGGTTTGTCCGGGTGCTTACGCCACTACCACCTTCGTAGTACGGCCAGCCGAAATTCGCTCCTGGACCGCCCGCATTGACTTCTTCCCATTGAGTCCAACCCACGTCACCGATGTACAACTGACCTGATACAGGATCAACTGACATCCGGAACGGGTTTCGCACGCCAAGCTGATAAACTTTCGAGCGATTCGCGTCAGCGTTGCCATTGTAGAACGGATTGTCCGAAAGCCCTTCACCGGTAATCGGATCGATGCGAAGAATTTTGCCGCTTAAGTTGTCGATGTCCTGCACTCGAACCGTGCGAGGATCCATCGCGTTATAAGAAGTGCCATCGCCGATGGAAACGAACAGGTTTCCGTCGATTCCGAATTCAATCGCTCCAATCGTGTGTGACTCGCTGTCGCTGGCAATAAAATCCTGAATGTTCGTGCCGTCCGGGTTTATACCTGCAGGCGGTTCGTTGAAATTGTTGGTACTGTTAACAAGCCCATTGAAGTTATCCCAAGTGCTGTTCTTACCAAGTAATACGACTTCGCTTCCAGCCACCGCCGTTTTGTAATCGTTCGACGCATCTGCGGTAACACGAATCAATCGCCCCGCCCGATTATTTCTTCCGTCCGGGCCCGAATCGCCAGTGAAGTTGAAGACCTCTGGCGGATCATAAGTAAACAGTAAGTAAACATAAGGGTTGTTTTCAAAATCAGGATGCACGGCAAGATCTAACAAGCCACGATCACGAACGCCATTTACCATCGCGCTAATATCAATGAACGGCGTTGATTCAAGCACGCCATTATTAACGGTGAAGACCTGACCGTCCTTTTGCGAAACGTACATGTTTTCACCATCGGGCGTAAAGTCTAACGACGTAGGATTCGTCAGCCCTGACAAAATCGTCTGGGACACTAGATCATCACCGACGATTGGTGGCGGATCATCGGCGGCATACAATTGGCTCTGCGGAACGATTTCCAATCCCTGACTGGCGCTCGACCATCGCAGTCGGGCGACTGCACCACCACCTCGCTCGTAGTAATCCATTCGAATGTCGTAGAGAACACCGGCATCCAAGGTGATGCTACCTGTGTGATTCGTTGGCGACTGATCAATAAATTGGTCGATAATCAATTCACCGTTGACCCACAATCGAACACCATCATCTGAGGTTGTCCGGAACGTGTAAGTCTCGTTGTAACGAGCCTCAATTTGCCCGGTCCAGCGAACTGAGAATGTGTCTGCCCCCATTCCTGTCGCAGGCGATCCGCTGCCCCAATTGAAGTTAACGTTGGAATCAGTGCGGAACAAAAAACGATCCGAGAAATTAATGTCGTCGTAATACTCACCCAGCAATCCATCACCGTCGGCTAATACTGAATCATTGTCGTCGATAGTAATCGTGGCAGTTCGAGGAGCCAGCAAAGCAGCATTGCCGACCGGGTTGTCGATTGTGAAGTTAAACGACTCATTGCCTTCAATCGCACCGTCATCGAATACCGAGATCAGCACGTTCTTGGCACCGCCCTCACCATCGGCCCACGAAACAACACCAGACACGGCCCCATAATCTTGACCGGCAATCGCACTTGCATTGATCGTGTCGTATTCTATCGAAACCGCACCGTCCGTACCGCCTTCACGCAGAATTGTGACTGCGATCGTTCCGCCATTCTCGCCGACTGAATAAACACTTGAGTCCAAACGAAGGCTCCCAGGATCCCCGTTATTGCCGCCACCAGCGTACTGAAAGTATCCGTTTGAATGAAGCGTTTCGCTTTGGCGAAATCCAGGCTGGATTCCATCCGCCGCTAACCAAGTCCCTGTACTGAAAACAGAAGACGCCTCGGTTTGAAATCGCTCTCCATCAATATTGATGTAGTCGACCTCCAAATTGCGATCAATATTATTGACCGTATCGTACAAGTCGTTCGTGAATTCGATCCGAACTTGATCCGCCGTCACGTTCGAGCTGGCCGAAAATGTGAACGTCTGATACGCACCCGTTGCTGTGCCACTGAACTCGGTGGCTCCATCGATCAAAACATTGAACTGCTCTCCGCCTTCATTGCCGCGTGCTCGTACATCGATCGTCGAACCATTATTGTTGCTGCCCGCGAACTGGAGGTATCCGTCAGAGTGAAGATATTCGCTTTGACGGAATCCAGGCTGAACACCATCTGCCGCCAACCAAGTTCCCGTTGAGAAAACACTTGGAGCTTCCGTTTCGTATCGCACCCCGTCGACCACGATCGCGTCCACACGCAAATTGCGATCTATATTGTTGGCTGGATCGTACAAGTCATTCGCAAACTGAATCCGAACATCGTCTGCATTGACATTGGCTGCCGTATTGTATGTATAGCTTTCAAACTGACCGCCATATGCATCGCCGCCGACATTGTATGACTGCACGGTCGTCCCGTTGATCTGCAAGTCCATCACTTCTTGGCCTTCGACACCAGCAGCAAAAATCTGTACCGTCGAAAGCATCATACGTTCTTCGAGGTTCTCGATTTGCAAGCGATTCTCAGGCCTGCTTTTTTGGGTACGTGTTCGGTTTGATGGATCGATGAAGTTCATTATTCGACTCGAAGATGTGAAACAAGCTTGTCTGCAACAGCTCAAAATTCTAGTTAATGAACCTTTTGAATGCGAGCTATCAAATCCTCAAGATGCCTTGAAATGCGTCGGAAATCTCGATTCGTTGGCTTGATCACGAATCAAATCATTGAAACTAGCGAGAAGGCAGATCCCGCCTCAACGTTTCACATTCTGGTTTGAGTGCGAAGCCTTCTCAGAACTAGAAACGGATTTTCCTGAACCAATGCTATTCGCGAACTAAGAGAGCGTTACCAACGTCCACGCAAATCGTAGGCTGACAACCTTCCCACCCGTAGACTTCTGTCACGGGTTCTTTATCCATTGACCGACCAAGAGAAAATAATGTTTGAAGCCTCACTCACGATCGTCTGCCGTCTATACTATCTCGCTAATTCTCAACGACACCTACACTCGGCTCAGGCTTCATCATGTCAACTTCCGCTCGCTGGATTCCCTTAGTTTTTGTTTTGACAGGCATCATCTTGATAGTCAGTTATTCAAACGCCACACACGCTCAAGAATCATCGCCTGACATGAAAACGATTTTCGATGGCAAGACGCTGGACGGCTGGCATAATCCATACGACTGGGGTGACGTCTCGGTTGTCGATGGCGAAATCCACCTGATCGCCAAGAAGAAATTCTTCTTGACGACGGACGAAATCTATCACGACTATGAGTTTGAAGGCCAAATGCATTTACCCGAAGGCAAAGCCAATTCTGGTTTTATGTTGCGCGGCCAAGAAAAGAAGAACAAAGTCTTTGGTTATCAAGCCGAGATTGATCCGAGCGAGCGTAAGTGGTCAGGCGGCCTTTATGACGAAAGCCGCCGGCAATGGCTGAATCCGCTTAGCGACCAACCTGAAGCCCAAGAGGCGCTTAAATTGACCCAGTGGAACAATTACCGAATCGTTTGTGAAGGCGATCATCTTCAAATTTTTGTCAACGGCGTTCAAACGACTGACTACTTCGACCCAGTTGATCTTCACGGACGCATCGGCATTCAGCATCATGGAGAAAAAGGCCAACTTTATCGCTTTCGAAATTTAAAAGTCAAAGACAATGGCCGTCATGAATGGAAGCCTATCTTTAACGGAGAAAATCTCGAAGGCTGGCAAACCCAAGGCGGCGGATCGTGGCAAGTCAAAGACGGAGTCATCGTCGGAACAAGTGCTGCCGACGAGACGAAGCATGGCCTATTGTTTAGCGACCAGTCTCATCAGGACTTCACCGTTCGCTTGAAATTCCGAGTCCTGTCCGGCAACAGCGGCTTCTACTTTCGCAGCCAGCCTGACGACAGCCAAGTCGGCGTTGCGGGCATTCAAGCTGAACTTGAAAATTCAGAGTTGGTCGGAGGACTTTACGAAACGGGCGGTCGCAAGTGGATTGCCAAACCGCTCCACTATTACGACTCGTTTTCCCAAGACCGTCAAAACGGACGAACCAAACAATGGAAGAAATCCCAAGTCGTCGACGACTGGTCGACGATGGTCGTCTCGGCTCACGGCGATCGCATCGTCACGCACGTCAATGACATTTTGGCCTGCGATCTCATTGATCCCAAAGGCAGCAAGGACGGCAAGTTTGCCTTGCAACTTCACGGTAACCAAGAAATGCATATTGAAGTTAAGTCGATCGAGTTGCTGACCAAGGTTGATGACAATAAATAATCGCCAACGTGAATTCGGCGGGCTGATCGAGCTAGACCCGTGTCAACCGATTTTTAACCGCCGACTTAGTTGGCATCGTGTCGCGAACAAATACCAACCAACATTGATGGAATCCAAATGTTTCAAAACAAAAAAATGTTTGTCGCTTTACCTAGCCAATTCAACGTTCTTAAATCGCTGTTACTGTTTGCGGTTCTGTTGGGTCACATCGCTATCAACCTGGCTTGTTGCGCGGCTGCAGAGAACGAAACATCGACCCAAACTCCACCCAACTTCATCATCATCTTCACTGATGACCAAGGCTATGGCGACCTAGGCTGCTTCGGCTCGGAAACGATCAAGACTCCGAACATCGATCAACTGGCAACGGAGGGGCGAAAATTTACCAACTTTTATGTGCCGTGCTCCGTTTGCTCGCCGTCTCGCGCGGCTCTGCTAACTGGGTGTTACCCCAAACGGGTTGGCATGCACAAACACGTCCTATTTCCTAAATCGGATTATGGACTAAATCCAAACGAGCACACGATTGCAGATCAACTCAAATCGCTCGGCTACGCGACGGCTTGCGTTGGCAAGTGGCATCTGGGACATCATCCGGAACTGTTGCCGCGTCAGCAAGGATTCGATTCGTATTTTGGAATTCCATATTCCAATGACATGAATCATCCACTCAATGAGAACAAGCCAAAATTGCCAAGCGATAAATTGTGGCTTGATCAATCGTCCGCGATCAAACTTTGGAAGACGCCGCTGATCGCCAATGAAGAAATCGTAGAGTTGCCCGTCGATCAGCGCACAATCACCAGACGCTACACGGACAAAGCTATCGAGTTCATCACCGCGAATCAGGAGAAGCCCTTCTTTTTGTATCTGCCGCACTCGATGCCGCATATTCCGCTTTACGTGCCAGAAGACGTGTACGATCCAAACCCACAGAATGCATACAAATGCGTGATCGAACATATCGATACCGAGGTCGGCCGGATCCTCGAAACTGTCCGCGATTTGAAATTGTCTGACAATACTTACATCATTTACACGACGGACAATGGGCCGTGGCTGCAATTCAAAAATCATGGTGGAAGCGCCGGCCCACTTCGAGCCGGCAAAGGAACCACGTTTGAAGGTGGCCAACGCGTGCCTTGCATTATGTGGGCACCAGGAAAAATTCCCGCCGGCTCCAGCACAAACGCTTTCACGACCACGATGGATCTTCTGCCGACCATCGCCGCCATCACGGAATCAAAGCTGCCGGAAAACAGAAAAATTGACGGCTTCGACATCACTTCGGCTTTGACGAGCGACGATTCACCCCGCAACGAAATGGTTTTCTATTCTTCTCGCGGTGAGCTTGACGGCATACGAGTCGGCGACTGGAAATTTCTCAGCCCCTCAAAATGGAACCGTAAGAAGAAACAAGTCCTGCGTCCCGAAACGTTTCTCTTCAATCTTGCCGATGATCTTGGAGAGCAGACAAATTTGCTTCAGTCAAACTCAGAAAAAGCCGGCGAACTGAAAGCTCGAATGGAAGCAACCGACGCGGAAATCACGGCCAACGCCCGCGAAGTCTGGCGCAAGCCTGAGATGGAGTCAGCAAAATAACAACGACGCAATCGGTTCAAGATTCGCTTTGTTTAAGATTCGCTTCAAGTAATACTGCAAATTCAAACGGGTTTTAGGCAACGATTACTACCTCGGTTCACCCAAACCAAGACGAGACTAAGTGCTAAGACTAACTGTTTAGGCTAACGGTTTCCCTGTCGAACAAGTATTGCAATGAACGAGCATCAAAATCAAAGGTTGGGCCACTCGTCTTCCTATTGGCTTATGCGCGGAATCGTTCTTGGGATTGGATTGTTGGTCGTACTCAATGCCTGTTCCTATTTCTTGCGATCGGACAATGGTGCCGATTTGATTGAAGATCGAAAACAAGCGATCGAAGCGATCGGCTTTCCGCTGGTCGCATGGCAAGAGGACGCGAATCACTCCGGCGAATTTGACCTCAGAAATACCAGCTTCAATGTCCTGTTCGGGCTTGCCGCAGGATTGTTACTTGGCGTTGTGTTTATCATTCAAAGCCGATTTTTAAACCTGCCATTAAAATTGATTGCAATGGCTGACCAAAAAGTTCGACAGGAAGCCAGTGGCCAATCTAAATCTCTCTTTCAGTTCTCAGTAACCAGTCTCTTGATGATGACGACCGTTGCGGCGTTGGTGGTCGGCATGCTCAGTCTGTGGAGCGGCATCCGCCGAGTCCCCGTTAAATCAAGCAACATTGTTTCGGCCGGATACAGCTCATTTTCTGAAACGCTTGAGCTTGAGTTTCAGGGCGGACGCGTCTACCAGTACTTCCAAGTTCCTCGATCTGAATTCGAAGCATTCATGAGCGCGCCATCACTCGGCCGTTACCATTCCAACTTCATTCGCAATAAGTTCGGGTACCAGCAGACATTCAATGACAAATCCGGCGGCGGCCTGATGGTGGTCTTTATCCTTGGGCCTTTATTGATGTTGGTTGCCGCAGTGACTCCGAGAGGATTCAACCTCACAATTCGCCTGACGATCGCTGGAATCTTCGGCGTCGGATTATTCTGCGTTGCAATGTTCACGCCAATCAACCCAAACCCACAGGGGACGAGAGTCGTGTTGGCTGCATTTGTCTGCTGGGCACCGCAAATCGCGATTTTTCTGACGATCTATTTCGTTTTTTGGGCCGTGCGAATGCTGACCATTGCCGGCGAGCTTAACCAAGTTGATACTTAACCAGGTTGATGCTTGTGCTTGATCAAGGGCGACAAACCCAAGCTGCCTTACTCCCACTTCCCACTGAAGTCGCCGTCAGACAACTCAACAAACGAGCTATGTTGGCCAAGTCGCTTTTTGCTTTTATTTCGCTGCAAGCCTTTATTTTGCCGTTTGTTTTTCAACGAGCTTCGACTTCTGCTCCCACAGCTTTTTGCGGCTGAAGATCGTTTGATAATCTTTGTAGTCTTGACGAATGCCTTTCTCGCCAATTTCGTAAACGTTCTGGTCGTAGATTTCACGCATCGTATTTAGATCAGCCAAAACGTCTTCATTGTCGACTTCGTTGGTCAGTTCAAGGCGGTCACCGCTCATGTCGAATAATTCTTCCGTCGCCATCATGCTATCTTCTTGGGAATACCAAAATACGTACTTCCACTTCTTGCTAACGACTGCGAACGAATGGCAGGTTCTCGGCCCCCAAAAATTCATCAAGGCCAAACTTTCTCGAACGACGGCGTCTGTTTTATTTAAGACCGGAAGCAAGCTTCGCCCATCAATCCCCGCGGGTACGGCAGCTCCGGCAGACTCCAACATCGTTGGAGCGAGATCGATGCTTCCGGTTAACGCACTCGTTCGCTTGCCATGTGATTGTTTAAAAAGCGGATGAAAGATAAGCAACGGCACCCGAGCCGACTCTTCATATGGCAGCACCTTCGATCCGTAGCCGTGGGAACCACAGAGAAATCCGTTGTCGGAAGTGAACACGACAACCGTCTTTTCCGCGACTCCTTGTTCTTTCAATACATCCAAAATCATGCCAACTGATTGATCAACGCCGTAAATTTGCTGATTGTATTTCCGCATGGCTGCGTCGTAATCCGACGAATAGCCCCATTCTTCGAACCGAGGATATTGCCGGCCGGTTTGGCTTTGCTTTGAAAAATGCCCCCCGTGTTCGCGCCCAAAGTTTTTCGGTTTCGTGAATGTCTTGTCTTTGTAAATTTCATCGAATTTCGGATCCGGGGTTACTGGTCGGTGCGGAGCCTTGTAACTGATCGATAAACAAAATGGTTTTTCGGCGGCGACCGATTCGCGAATGAAATCACGACCGAATGCTCCATAGGAAAGCGAAGAATGCGGATAGTCCTTCGCATAGCTTTTCATCGATTGATTTCGTTTCGTCTGGTAATGCGATTGACCAGGACTGCCTCCCCATTTGTCAAAATCGCCAGCCGGCAACGCGTCACGGCCTTCAATCTCAAAACCAAATTTTCCGGCGATCGCCGTGCGATAGCCCGCATCACGCAACAGCATCGGGTAACTACTTGCCCAATGCCCTTCGGTCATCTTGCCGCGAGTAAAGTTACATCCCGTGCGATACTCATACAGCCCGGTCATGATGCTCGCCCGACTGGCCATACAAATCGCTGTCGTCACATAATGATTGTCAAAAATCATTCCAGCGGACGCGAGGCGATCCAAGTTTGGTGTTTGGACATCGGGGTTTCCATAGCAACCCATCGAAATCGTTGCCTGATCATCAGTCAGTAAAAAAACAATGTTCAAACTCTCAGGTTTGCCACCATTCGTCACGTCGGTCATGATGAAAACACAGGCAAAAACCAGCAGTAAGATCGAAGTAAGTCGTCGAAAATTGAAATCCATTGATGGCTCTTGGGGGTTGGGCGTGACTTTACCGGGCAATAAAGATTATCATCGAGTCGATTGTTGCTCCGTAGTAGACCACTAACACGGCTGAGTCACAAATTGACCAACCCCAGCTAAGCTTACTCGACTCTAAGGATTTAAGAACCAAATGCCGATCGATCGCCAACTTGTTTTGAACGAAGTCCTCAAATCCGTACGTGCGCTGGGTGATGAACTAGACAACGAATCGCTAACGAATGCTGATGAAGAAACTCCGTTGTTTGGGGCCAAAAGTGGCGTCGACAGCCTGACACTCGTCAACGTCATCGCTGATGTTGAGGATCACATTTCGTCTGAACTTAATCTTGATTTCATCCTTGCAGACGAACGTGCCATGAGCCGACGGCACTCTCCGTTCCGCTACATCAAGACGTTAGTCGACTACATTTGCGAACTTGATGCCGAGACGAAGGCCGACGTCAAATAGCCCCCAACTTCAATCGTGACCTGCTCACCTGTTTTTCGAAACCCTCCATTTTTCCATGCCGCAAACCGCTATTGTCACCGGAACTCGTAAAGGGATCGGAAAATCCATTGCAATTCACTTACTGGATAACGGGTGGAACATTGCTGGCTGCAGTCGCGGTGAAGCGACGATCGAACACGAAAACTACTCCCACTTCATGCTCGACGTTCGAGACGAATTGTCGGTCGTCAAAATGGTACGCGAGACCGCTCGAAAGCATGACCGGATTGATGCCCTGATCAACAACGCCGGCACTGCTTCGTTAAACCATTGCTTGCTAACGCCCGGCTCGACACTCGAAAAGCTTTTCTCGACAAACGTCTTTGGCGCCTTCTACTTTTTGCGTGAGTGCGGAAAGAAAATGCGAAAGTCCGGCACTGGTCGAATTATCAACTTCTCAACGGTCGCCGTACCGCTGGATCTGGAGGGCGAAGCTGCTTATTCGGCAAGCAAAGCTGCGGTCGAGTCGTTAACCAAGACGGCTTCCAAAGAACTTGCTTCGCTGGGAATTACCGTCAATGCGATTGGCCCAACGCCAATTGAAACTGATTTGATTCGCACCGTTCCAAAACAGAAGATCGAAGAACTTGTCGCTCGCCAACCGATCAAGCGACTGGGAACGATGGATGATGTTCTCAACGTGATCGATTTCTTCCTCAGCCCCAACAGCGAATTCATCACTGGACAGGTGATCTATCTGGGGGGAATTCATGGCTAAACCACCCAAGGAAGCTGATTCGGCAAGAGCATGCGGAGCCAAGCACTGGATCCTCGAGCGCATTGAGTCCTTTGGCGACCGGCCTTTCATGGCCACCGAATCTGACGGTGATTGCAGATCCCACACTTACACTTTCGATGAACTATCGCGGAAGACAACCGAATACGTTGCCCGATTAAATCAGTTGACAATTCCAACTGGCTCGGTTGTTGGTCTGAGAGCGGATTTCGGCATTGAAGCCACCGCGAGTTTGTTAGCGTTGATTGCCCATCGTTGCGTTGCTGTTCCCATCAGTGACTCACTTTCGCAAGAGCAAGTCAACGAACGATTGCGCGAATCAGGTGCCGAATGGATTTGGGATTTATCGAAAAGTGACGGTCGGCCAGAGAAACTTTCGGTCTCCGGAGAAACTCATCCATTGGTTGGCCAGATCACTTCTGGCGGCGAATCTGGGTTGATTCTATTTAGCAGCGGCAGCGTCGGAAAACCAAAAGCAATGGTGCAAAATTTGGAACGCTTGTTGGATACCTACCGTACTCGAAAAACACGAAAGCTGCGTATTCTTTCCTTCTTAATGTTCGACCACATCGGCGGTTTAAATACGCTATTCAATTCGATTGCAACAGGAGCATTTCTGGTGGTTCCCAAAACGCGGGAAGCCGAAGCGATTGCCAAACTTATCCAAGACCACTCAGTCCACCTGCTACCGACCTCACCGACTTTTCTAAACTTGCTACTGATGGCCGACGCACCGAAAAAGTTCGACCTGAGTTCCCTGAAGATTATCACTTACGGTACGGAGCCGATGCCGACCGGGTTGCTCAGTCGTTTAAAAGACACGTTTCCAAGCACGCGGTTGCTGCAAACGTTTGGCACCAGCGAAACCGGAATTTCTCAAACGACGAGCAAATCTTCATCGAGCAATTTCATGCGTTTCGATGACCCAAATTTAGAATTCAAAATCGTGGCTGGTGAACTATGGCTCAAGAGCAACACTCAGATCATGGGTTATCTGAATCACGACAACGACCGCTTCACTGAAGACGGTTGGTTTAAGACGGGTGATCAGGTCGAGCAATCGGATGATGGTTTCCTGCGCATCGTTGGTCGACGGGAAGAGCTGATCAACGTCGGCGGTGAGAAGGTCACTCCGTCAGAAGTCGAAGGCGTTCTGATGCAACTTCCTGAAGTGGTCGACTGTCTCGTCTACGGCCAGCCAAATTCAATCACAGGTCAGAACGTGGCAGCGGACATTGTGGTCGACGATTCGGCCGACAAGCCAACGGTCAAGAAGTTAATCCGTAAACATTGCCGATCCGTTTTACAGCCTTACAAATTCCCATCTAAAATTCGTTTCATTGCCCGAACCGAATTCAGCTCGCGGTTCAAGAAGAAACGCAACTCTGACGCCGCGACTCAATCGGTTAAGCCAGACAATGAAGTGCAACCACCCGAATAAAGCCGGCAACTCCGCCATTCGCCTGGCGATGCCCGTCACAAAGTTTACGACGCCAACCGCAGCATAAAGTCGGATTAGAAACAGATGCCATTAGCTAAATTCAATTCGTCTGAGATTACCGCGATCCACACGACAGTCGGCCCAAACCTTCGTAGGATCGACGACGACATTGAGAACTTTGGCGGTAACCAAGCCCAAGTTAACCGCATTAAGAAAGTCATCGGACTGAATGAAAGAATGGTCGTTGATGATTCGACAACGACGTTGGATTTATGCGAAGACGCCGCCCACAAAATCGGCGGAACAGCTGACCTTGATGCGATTCTCTTCGTGACGCAGACACCCGACCACCTGCAACCCGGAAATGCATCGATCCTTCACGGCCGTTTGGGCTTACCTATTTCCTGTGCCGCGATCGATATCGGTCTTGGCTGTTCTGGCTGGGTCTACGGGCTGTACCTCGCATCGTTAATGATCGAAAGCGGTGGCTGCAAAAAAATCCTGTTGGCAGCCGGTGACACGATGAGCCGTTGCGTTAATCCACGCGATCGCTCCGTCGCCTCATTGTTTGGCGACGCAGGCAGCGCGACGATTATAGAAAAATCAGCATCAGAAAATTCATCCTGGTTTTCACTGTGCACTGACGGATCAGGCTGGCAAAACATTCGTATTCCAGCCGGAGGTTTTCGTCAACCAAGATCGAAGAGCACGTCGCTTGAAGAAACAGATGATGATGGAAATACACGAACGGCTGAAGATCTGTTGATGAATGGGGCGGAGGTTTTCAACTTTTCGATCAAGCGAGAACCAGAAGCCATTGCCCAGATCCTCGAATTTTCAAATAAGTCGATCGATGAAGTCGAAGCCGTCGTTTTTCACCAGGCCAATCGATACATCATCAGCAACATTGCGCGACGGTTAAAAATCCCGCCGGACAAAACACCCTGTGGAACTGTCGAAAAATTCGGAAATCAATCATCGGCATCGATTCCGGGTGCGATTTGCGACGAGATGGCCAATGTGATGCTGCAACGAAAGCAGCAGTGTATATTTTCCGGATTTGGTGTCGGTCTTTCCTGGGGAACAGCATTGACAACCATAGGCGATCTTAATCATTGTGAACTATCGACTTTCAATGATTAAATCGACCACCTTCAAAGTGACATTCCAACATCATGGAAAATGACAACACGATTGATACGATGGCTTTTATCACGAACTTCGCGGAAAGCATTGACGGGGTTGCTCCCAACGCAATCGTTTCCACAACAAAATTGAGCGACATCGCCGAATGGGACTCGCTCGCGGTGCTGATCACGATCACGATGGCTGACACGAAATACGATACGGAAATCCAAGCCAAAGAAGTTAATGCGTGCAATACAATCCAGGATCTCATCCAATTGATTGCTTCAAAACGAAGCGAATAGCCAAGAATCCAAATCGCATCGATAAGATTGAGCAACCGCTGGCTTTTCGAAATTTAAAGAGGCATACCGGAGCAGGGACTGACTGAATGAAACGACTGTTGATAATTGGGGCCGGCGGTTTTGGTCGAGAGGTTTTGGCTTGGGCGCGTGCCTGCCCCGAGCATGAAGTTGACTGGGAAGTCGGCGGATTTATCGACGCGAATCCGAACGCACTCGATGGATTCAATGTCTCCGTTCCGATCGTTGGCTCGGACATTGACTATCAGCCGCTTCCATCGGACGTGTTTGTCTGTGCGATTGGGAACCCAGCAGACCGCCGCAAGAGTGTCGAAAGATTGCTTGCCAAAGACGCTTGTTTCGTCAATGTCATCCATCCGACAGTCGTCCTTGGGGAACGGGTTAAATTAGGCATTGGGGTGGTAGTCTGTCCCTATTGTGTCTGCACCTCCGACATTGAGATTGGCGACCATACCGCACTGAATTTGCATTGCTCGGTTGGTCACGACGCGCGGATTGGTTCTTATTGCCAGCTCAGTTCTTACAGCGATGTCACGGGGCACGTTCAACTGGCCGACGAAGTCTTCATGGGTTCGCACGCCAGTATTCTTCCCAGCGTTTCCGTTGGTGATCGCGCAGTGGTTGGTGCCGGAAGTGTAGTGATTTCCAAAGTCAAACCTGGCACGACGGTTATGGGCGTTCCTGCAAAACCGCTTTGATAGGTGAAGCCACTTTTTCATAAGTGAGGCCCATTTTTTCGTTTCCAAGCCGGAAACCGTCGAGATTATTCCAATCTGCACACCGAGTCAAAATTCAAGCACCGAAAGAAAACCTCACGCTTACAACCAATACCGTTCGATAAAAAAAATCCACGCTCGCCAGAACGTGGATTGATCGTAATGAATTCGTGGTCTTCCACCGTCTGGCGACGGTATCTACGCCTAGAAAACCATGAAGTCCCTCTTCATTTAACGGTGTTGCTGTTACTCTCGATCAGCACGCACTTCAATCACCGTCTCGGAGGCTGAGATGGCTTGCTGGGATGGGCTTCGCTGACGATCAAATTTTGCCAACGTCTTGATTACGTCTTCAAAGAGCGGCAAGCCCGTCGCGTTAAGCTTTGCCTGGAAATTGGCTGGCGCTTCGTCAAGCACCAATGTTACTGTCAAATCATCTACTACCTGGCTGATGAATTGCATTTCCTGGCCACCTCTTCCGCGTTCCAGTTGAGCCGCCAATCGCAAAGCGCGACCGACATGAACAAACGCAGCTTTGGCAGTGTGTTTTGACTTGGCATTCCACAGTGCCTTGGCCTTGGCGTCCTTAGCAAGTGTCTTGCCCGATTTGCCAGCCACGATTGCTGAGCGAACGGCTGATTCTGTTCCCGCGATCAAAGCTTGGTCGTTCAAGCGTGCAATCACAATCTGCGGCACGCCTTCTTCGCCGGGAATTGAGTAGTGGTGAGCTTTGATACCTTCGATCTCAACTTCTTTCGCTTGTGGGCCATCTTCCATATTCATCTTTGATGGAATTGACAACAGTGTATTCCAAAGCGATTGCGATTTTTCGATATCGCTCGAAGCTACAACCAATCCAAAATCGGGAACTGGCCCGTTGCTCATAGAAGACGACGGCATCACGAACATGCCAACCTCTTCGATGTTCGCGAAGATTTCACGCCCGATATCAAGCGCGGTCAAATGGCGACTTCCGGCAACCTCGGCTGCCATCATCATTTTCGGGTTCAGCCCCATCCCAACGACGGCCACCGAACCTGCGGGCACGTGAGCCAATGCCTTGCCGGACAGCGGAACCGTTCGTACCAACCCGTAACCAAACGAATTATGGTCTTCAGCAAAATCGACTTCCACTTTGGTAAGCAAGCCTTCCTCGCTGCTGGTCAATGTGGCGGTAACGTGATTGACGTGATCGAGATCGAGAATCATACGAGCCATTGCGATCTCGCGTTTCATTTGCGAATCAAGTTGATCCATCGCAAGAGACGGACTGAGATAGCCAAACACGGCGGCATCTTTACTGTTTGCTCGTGCTTCACGAAAAGCCGACTCGTTGGCGAGTGATGGTTTCTGTGGATCGCTGACTCGTTCCAGACAATCTTCAATTTGACTTTTGTCGGCCGAAGCGATGATCATTCTTTCCGTTTTGACAATCCAAACGGCATTTTCGACGCGGAAGGTTGGAAAGCCGCCAATCTTCTCCGACGTTGGCACCAATTGGATTCCGGTTTCGACAATCCCAGTAACCAGATCTGATTGACCGGGGTGAATCACCAACACGCCTTGTGGCGGCCCTTGTTCGTTGATTCCAGTGAATGTAACCGCAGCGCCCCGAATCTTTTTAATTTCACGGAGCAGGGCAGGGCTGATTTGAAAATCAGAGGAAATGGCGAACTCTCTATCAATTTGAAGCACGGCCACCTCATCGCCGTCGCTGAATTCGCGGCCGGTTAATCCCATCAGTCGGGCGATCTGCTCAACGTGGTTTCCTGGGTTGGAAATTTCCAAATAGCCCACCGCTTCCGGGGGCATTATCTTGGCAAAATCCGAAGTGGCAAGTTCCTCTTGGATTGTTGCCATCTCCTGATCCACGGCCGCTCGCGTCGCGGCATTGGCGTTCAACGAGATCGAACGCTTGTACGATTTGACCGCTTTCTTTAAATCGTTGCGTTCATGCTGCAGATAGTAGCCCTTGAAGAACTCCGCCTCTGCCTGCGAGGTCTGGGCCAAAGAAGGTGCAATGCTGACCAGCAAGAGGCCAGCGAAAGCCATGAATTTTAGAACCGGTGGAAACAAGGAACTGACGCGCATCTCTAACTCCCGATTGGAAACAAAGTGAAGTTGATCGAACTGACAGCCATCGCACCGAAAGCCATCTAATCGAGTGAGCCGAAAAAATACGGATAAGGTGTTTTCGGCCGCCGCATTCCGATCTTGGGAAGAATCAAAAAGAAATCGAGCTCCGGTTTTGCCAGCACCCAATTGACCCCAGCTGGCTTTCTCACATCGCATATTGGGAGAGAATTAAAAATTAATAGCGAGAGAACCGTGAGGCGTTTCCGTTGGACGGCTCACGCAAAATTGCGACCGTTCCACTCGCTCACTTCATTAGTTACGCTATGCATGTTCCAGGACTTAGTTTCATTCGCCCTCCGTCGTCCTAAGCCTGGTCAGATCATACGCTTAACTAACCGAACAACGGCCAACTCATGCGAACCTTCCAATTCATTTTCATCGTGACGTTTTTGTTGCTCGCGAACCTGACGTCCCCGTCTAACGCTGACGACGACTGGACTCAATTTCGTGGCGTACGAGGCATGGGAATGGCGGCTGAATCCGCCAAGCCACCGGTTGAGTGGGATTTGAAGAAAGACATCGTCTGGGAATCAGAAGTGTCGGGAGTTGGATGGTCTTCGCCCGTATATTCCGACGGAAGAATTTGGCTAACGTCGGCCATCACGACTGAAGCGACGAAGGAACAGATTGAGAAAAAACGGGAAGGCGTTGATTATCCTCAAATCAAAACCGTGGCCGCAACGGTAGAATTCCAAGCCATTTGCGTTGACTTGGAATCAGGCAAGATCCTAAACACGATCTCGCTCGAAAGCCTCGACAACCCGGAGTTGATCAATCCGATGAATTCGTACGCTTCTCCGACAGCAGCAATCCAAGGCGATCATGTCATCTGTCATTTTGGTAGCTATGGAACTTGGTGCCTCAATTCAAAAACGGGCGAGACCATCTGGAAAAAACAATTCGTTGTCGACCACAGTGTCGGCCCCGGAAGTTCACCGATCATCTACAACAACAAAGTCATTCTGGTTTGCGATGGCATCGACAAACAATATGTTGTCGCCGTCGATTTAAAAACCGGCGACGAGATTTGGCGAACCAATCGTCCGCCGATGCGTGCTACCAACGGCGAGTATCAAAAAGCTTACGCGACGCCCTTGATCGAAGAAATTAATGGCCAAGTGCAGGCGATCATTCCAGGCGCGCAATGGATTGTCTCTTACAACCCGGAAGACGGCAAAGAGATTTGGCGAGCCGATCATGGCGATGGTTTTTCGGTCACTCCGATGGCAATCTATGAATCGGGTCTGATCATTTTTTCGACCGCCTATTCGCGTCCCGAATTCGTCGCCATCGATCCGACCGGTAGCGGCGATGTCACCGAGACCCATATCAAATGGCGATTGCGTAACGCCCCGACGATGCCGTCTTTTGTCGCCAAGGGTGGGCGGTTGTATGCAGTCACAGACAGGGGAATTTTGTCAACGATCGATATAAAGACCGGTACTGAAATTAAGAAGCGCCGGGTCGGAGGAAATTTCTCAGCTTCGCCTATGTGGGCCGCGGGCAATCTTTATCTGTCCAGCCGCGACGGTGTTGTGTCGGTTATCCAATGCTCTGACACGTTGGACGATGTGGCGAAGAACAAGTTTGAAAGTCCGATTTTGGCCAGCCCCGCCGTTGTCGGTGACGACTTGTTGATCCGAACTGAGAAGAAAATCATCCGCATCAAGAACTAGAGCCGGTTTCAAAACCTGCTTCACCAAAGTAGCACAACTCACCGAGGGGCGCATCCTGCCTGCCGCGTCCAGTTTCCAAGGATATAATCGGTGTTTCAAAGTAGCCCAGCTCTCCGAGCCGTTTGCCGTAAACCTATCGCCTCGGAGAGGCGAACTACTATGTCTAAATTATTGCAAGCTGTGTATTTGTTGATGATCGGCAAAGAGTTTTCTTGCAACGTCGGAGGCGCGGCAAAGCATGTAACCGTTGTTTCAAAGTAGATCGCCTAAACAACAACGCGGCTCGTAGGATGCGCCCCTCACCGAGTCGTATTTTTTCTGCACGCCACGATTCCGAGAGTCGTGTTACACCACTTTTGAAACTGCTTTTAGAATCGCTGAGTTTTTTCCTATGAATACAATTCTTCTCCTTTGTGCCTTGGCGATTATCCCGCAAGAGCCTTCACAAGACATGACGGCAACGATTCCCAAGAGCATCGCGAAATGGGAAACTGACATTGCGAAGTTTGAAACGTTGACTCAAACCGAGCCAATCGTCGATGACGCAATTCTTTATTACGGGTCGTCCTCCATCCGGCGCTGGAATTCACTTACCGAAGACATGGCTCCTTGGCCAGCTATCCAGCGCGGCTATGGTGGTGCCAAGTTGCCAGACATCATCCATTACGCCCCGCGAGTTCTCAAGCCTTTCCTTGGTGAGACCAACCCCAAACGTTGCAAAGCAATTGTCCTGTTTGTGGCCAACGACATCGTTGGCAAAGAAAGTGACGCGACGCCCGAGGAAGTAACCGAGCTATTTACTAAGCTCCACAAGTGGATCCGTTCACACGATGGCACGCTGCCTATTTTTTGGATCGAAGTCACACCCACGCCGTCTCGCTGGAAAGCGTGGCCGAAGATTCTCGCCTCGACGAAACAGATTGAAGCCATCGTCGACACTGACAAAAACAGCCACATCGTGCTGACAGCCGGAGCCTATTTGGGGCTCGACGGAAGACCAAGGGCGGATCTGTTTGTCGATGACCGGTTGCACCTAAGTGGTTCTGGATATCACCAATGGTCGCTTTTGATCAAATCTCAGCTCTATGCGAATTTGGCGGCACCCACGCCAATCGAGAAGGAATCTCAGAAAAAATGATCGGTGCGGAGCATGGCCCTGGGAATCGCCCAATCACCTCAGCATTTGGCGATCGTCATAAGCACGCGCAAATAGGTTGACTTTGTTGGCCCCAAACTCGCTCGGCTCTTTGAAAGCCAATATTGGCTGATTCTTTCGTTTTTGCACCTCCCACAATCTGAGTCGATCGTCTACCATTTTTGTAGTTTTCTGCGGACGCTTCCGCCAAACATGCCCAATTTCGCCTTGCGAACGAGTTTTTCCTTGTCTACCGATATCCAAAATCCAAGCGACTTCAAGAACATCCCCGACCGCGGGAGTCATGCCATCCACTTCAGGTGTGGCGATTGAAATTGCTTGCTCGCTC
>CAZPTT010000040.1:0-41305 GCA_964589435.1 uncultured Pirellulaceae bacterium | reverse complement strand
TGACCAGCTTTGGAACTGAGCAACGCATAGATCGCAAACGGGATCGTAGCCGCGACGACTAGCAAGGCAAGCGTTGTCACAGTCTGATTGCGCGGTGCGGTTTCTATTGCACTATCTATTGCATTTTGAGTAATTGTTCCGATTCCCTATTTCGCAAGTCCTTTGGCCGCCGGGTTCTTCAGGAACCGGGCATGAGATGACAATATAACAGGTTCGAAACTTGGGTCGAAAGGTTCGATGCGAGCATTGCTTCGAAGCGTGACTGTTGAAGTTGCGTGCGATCTAGTAGCGATTGATCCAAAATGCAAAGCTCAGATCGTTTACGCTGCCAGCAGGGCTGGGAATTCTTCGTGTCGTCCAGAATTCTTCGCGCTGTCCGATTACGGCTCGGCGGGAGCGGCTCCGGAATCTTCTTCGAAGTCTTTCCACTTCATCGCACGTTGCAATGGTTCGATCCGCAATACGACTTCGCCGTTTTGAAAGATGCGAACGGTGCCACTGGATTGGCTGACGACGACAGCGATCGCTTTGGTGTTTTTACTAATTGCAGCACCGGCGAAGTGTCGAGACCCCAAACCCTTCGTCATCGTGATCTCAACCGGTGAGGTGTCGATGATCCGAGCAGTGCCTTCGACAGTACCGTCGGCGGCCACGACAAACATCCCGTCCAGCAAAGCGATTTCTTTGATGGCTTCCCGGTTTTTGTTGTCGAAAAGGTTCCGCTCTTTTCGTGGGTAGCCCTTCACGACGTCGTAACCAGCAGGCCGGCTTTCGAGTAAAACCTTGCGGTGATCGCCAACGACGAACATCGTTCCGACCGCTTTGCCTTCCCTGCCCTCGCGTCCGATTTCGACGGCTAAATCGACCACCGTCTTAAGTGTCTCTAGGGGAACCTTGGTTTCCAGTTTACGGAGATCGCGAGCGGTCAAACGGCCCAATCGTTCGGTCAGTTTGAGGACGCTGATCGTGTCGATGGATTCAGCATCGAATCCGCTGTAGATCGAAACGACGGTTGAGCCCGGCCGAATCATCTCGGCGGCGACACTGGCCAGCACCGATTGGGTGAGTTGGTTCTGAACCGAGGCCTCTGGCATTTCCAACAGAACGCTGTGCAAGTCGGCTTCGAGAGCCGAATCATGGGTTTCCTGCGAGTTCGTGGCCACGACTAAAACGTCGACTGCTGAAGTCTTTTTCTTCAGTTTGGTCCAACTGACTGGCTTTTCGAGCAACACAAGCATTCCGTCAGCCTCGTTTGCTTTGGCAAGCTTGGCGGCCGCCTCAACAAAAAAGAAGAACGAACTATTCTTGGTTGAGCTCATATCCTATGTCAATCTCGCAGCAAAAGCGTCGCACCAGTGGAAGCGGCAGGCATTTCGAAGTAGCAGGCATTTCGAAGTAGCAGGCAATTCGAGGTGGCAGGCAAGAACTTGGGCTTAGCGCTTAGCAATCTTCCGCCAACTTAAATTTAAGGTTAGGGCTTCGATATGACAAGGATACATGATGTTAGAAATTGTTAACACGATCCGTCGAATAAAGCGCGGCGAACTTTCAGAAGTTGCCGGAGCCGGTGGGTCAGCCAAAAGAGGCGGTTGCGCCAAACAGTTTTGGGTACTGGCTGACAGAAGATCGGCCTAGCGATATTGATTGCCGTCATTCGACTGGCTTTCAGCTACAAGTTCTTTCGCGTTGCTGTTCTCTTGAAAGGTGCCTTCGCCAATCGATGGCGCGAATTGCTTGACGTAGTCCTGCCAAGCCCGGATGTCACGACCAAACGATTCACCAGTGTTTTTCGTGAGTGATTCCGCTGCTCGCAGTTGCAAAGCTGGATCCGGATCGTTGAGGGCGAGCGAAAGTGCCTGAACCGCCTTTCGCCCGGAGAAACTGCTCAACGCTCGGGTGGCCGCCAATCGGACGTCCACATTGGTGTCGCTGCCAATCATTTCTTGCAACTGCGAAACGGCTGCGTCGCTGGGCATCGATTCCCAGGCTTTGACTGCAGCAATTCGAATGTCGGTATTGTGATCGCGTGAAGCGTCTTCCAGCGTCGACTGGGAAGCCGGGCAATTAAGTTGGGGCAACATGCGGACGCCATGCAACCGCAGCAGCAGGATCGGGTCACGGTGGACAATTTCAGATATTTCTTCGGCGACTTTTTGTCGCTGCTCGATCGGTGCGTTTAAGACGGACTCCACCGAAGCCGTCATGCGTTGCTTACGTTCAAACAGCGTGTCCGCGATTTTGGCTTCTTCAGCCCATTGGTTTCGTGCCCAAGGCGACAGTTTACCGCTTTGCCACAGTGGGCCTTCCGCGCAGCCGACGAGTGCTGTGAGCATCAAAATGAGGAATGAAAAACGAATCAAGTGGTTGATTTCCACGGCTTGGAGTCGGCTGGAAGAATTGATTCTCATGACGTAGCACGCATTTGATTCGGGAAGTCGAACTGAATCCGGCCGGCCGAGCAAAACAGCAAATGGAGTAGTTACTAAGGGGCAGCCAAGGATTTTCGGCGGACTTTAGCAATTTCGTTATACCGAAAATAGATCAGCGCCCGATTGCTAGCGTAAAAGCTACGGGGCAGCGAGATTCGATTCAAAGAGCAAGGGTTGGCGTAGCGTAAGTCGTCAAGACTTTTGACGAATCACAGATCGCTCAGAACTCTTGACCAGTTTCGCTACCCTAAAATCAATCTTTGCCGGTACTAAGCACGAATTGAATCGACAGCCGTCGGGTCCCGATCGTTCGGCCCCAGTCGGCTTTCACAGCCCATCGCATCGAGCATGGTGTTGTAGACATCAAGGCCTTCGTGCCCGACATCCATGATCTGGCCGGTTTTGAAACGCCCGTTCGCGCCTGAGATTGCATGAAAGACGCCAGAGAGTTCTCGCTTCACATCGGAATGACGCCCGTCCCCGGACTCTGTGGAAATCGTTAGCAACGAGTTCTCCAAAATCGTCGCTCCATTTGCTTCGACAGAATTCTCGTCATCAATGGCTTTTAGGAAATAGGCGACTTCGCGCATCTTCATGTGGGCATGTGCACGAAGTTGTTCGTTGCGTTGCTTGGGATTGAATTTGTGCCACCATTCATGGCTACAGCCAGCCGATCCCGATTTGTTCAGCTCCTTGGCATCGTTGAATGAGTAAATCTTGCGGCCTTCGTATTCGTAGTCGCCGGTCACTCGCAACCGCTCTCCCGCAGCCAAGAATGTCAAAGCGCCGAACCTGACCCGATCCAGTTGAATTGCCATCGCATAAAGATCGGCCGTCAACCTCCACTCGTTGGTCAAGTCATCGAGTTTCATGTCGATGCCCTCACCGCCTGGGTCAGCCTGACCGCCATGAGCCAAATTCGATCGAGGTGGCAGGTTCGGAGTGGCAACTTCGTTCGGATCGTCGCCCCCTGGTTGCTCCCCGTGTTCCTTCATCTCGTAAGCACGCTGCTCAAATTCGCGAATTCGGTCAAGGTGTTCGGCAATCCTCGCTTTGGATGATTTTCCCAGTGGTGAATTTGGGCCGCGATAAAATTTGTATTGTTCGACGACAGAATCGAGAACGCTGCGTCGCAAACGATCGCGGCGAGCGTTAGGATCGCCCTGATCCCAAAGAAGCGTTCCAAAGACGCGATCAAAAACGTCGCGGGGCTTTTCTTGCATCCGAGCGGCAACGGTACCATCAGCGTTGTAGCTGTGAACGTAGCGGCTTAAACGGCTGCGCCGAAAGAACGTTCCCGCACAAAGCGTCGGAACCATGCCTTGCGGCATCCCGTCGGCGTAATGAGTTCGCCGAATGACTTGATCGATTGATGCACCGCCAGATTTTGCTTCGCCATCAGGTGGTTCGGCGGTGAACGCTCCCGATGCGCCGTCAAAATGCGCGTTGATCCCGCTTTCATCACAGCGAACTTGATCAACGTTTCGCATGATCAAGAGTTTTTCGCTGAGCGGCTTCAGTGGCTCGAGGACTCCGTCGAAACCCTCCGTTTGCAATGGAGCTGGAATCCCCAATCCAAAGAAAACATTGAACGCCCGAACCGGCGGCTGATTTCCAACGGCCGGCGTCGATGCCAATGCAGTCGAGACTAGCATTTCTTCCAGAAAAGGCATCGCAATGGCGACGGAGCCCAAACCACGGAGCATCGTTCTTCGGCTAAGTTTTTTGAAGGCCATGGTTCGTTCCTAGTCTTGGGAGTCGGAGGGCATAATTTCGGTTTGCGTCGTTTGCACTAAATCCGAAAGTGCGATCGCTGTGACCAAACTACGATACGTCGCACCGTCGACGCCTTGGTCTTTGGCGATTTGCTCTGCGTTACGATGGATCTCTTTAACGATATCGGAATCGGCAGAAGTAAGCGGCCGGCCAATTGCAAACTGAGTGACTTTCCAAGTCAATGTTTCTTTCACTCGATCGCTGGTGGCGAGTAAGTCCATCAGTTCACTTATCGAAGCGTACGAAGTCGGTTTGGGCTGGCCCGGAAAAAGAACTTCTCCGTCTTCGCGAAGTTTGTTTCCGTGTTCGTCATTTTCTGCATAGCCTCCCAGGCCGTCGAATCGCTCCAAGCCGAAGGCAAGTGGTTCAAACTTACCGTGACAACCGCCGCAGTTCGTATCGGCGATCCGAGATTCTGAAACCATGCGTTGACTCAAGCCTGGCTTCGAAGGAACCGGAGAGGTATCTACCCCGGGCGGCGGGTTACTGACAGAGCCTCGCAAAAGATCCTTTAACACAAACAGGCCACGCGTCACCATGGAAGCTTCGTCGCCACCAATCGTCAGCACGCTTCCTTGTGTTAGCAGTCCACCACGCGAATCGTCAGACGCTAAATCGAATCGGTCAAAACTAGATGTAGAAGGAAATGTCGAAAGTGAGTTGGAGAGCTCAACCGAAGGCGAATCCAAACTGACGTTCGCCGTCAGCCCATAGTGGCGAGCCAAGCGGGGCGACGCGAACGTGACTTGAGCGTTTAATATGTCAACCAGCGGCCTGTTTTGGTTCCAAACGATTTCTTTGAAGAATTCAATCGTTTCGGTTTGCATGTCGCCGGCTAATTTTGGATCCCAATCAGGAAATGTTTTTTCGTTTGGCTGCATGTGAGCCAGGCGTTCCAAGTTCAGCCACTGATTGAGGAACTCGATAGATCGATCGATAGCGCGCGGGTCGTCGAGCATTCTTTCAATTTGCTGTTCGACTCCCGAGCGATCATAAAACTCGCCTCGCTCGACCGCGGCGTAGAGTTCTTGATCAGGCGATGCTCCCCATAATAGAAAACTCAGTCGTGAGGCCAACTCAAAATCTCCGACAGGATACCGTGATCCGTCTCCGCGTTGGCTTTCCATTTGGTAAATAAAACGTGGAGCCTGTAGCATCGCTTCGAGGATAAACGCTGCGGCTTCTGATGAGTCACCGCCAGCATTGGCGACTGTCTCCGCGATTTGTAAATAGACCTCTTGGTCATGATCCTCGAGCGGGCCACGGAAAAGCCATTTGCCGGCGGCCTTGACAAACGGACGGATCGACTCGTTCGTCAGTTTCGCCGATGAATCGAACTCGCTGAATCGGTCGATGAACTTCGCCATGTCGGTTCGCTTGACGATTAGTTCGGCCAATCGAGCGTAGGCACGGACGTGCTTCATGTCGACGTTCAGGTTGTAAGCCGTGTTGCTAAATCCATCGGCTCGCAAGTCAGGCGGCAAGATCGCTCGGGCATCACTTGCGATGTCGACATCGAGGGTCGCTTGAACGGTGGCAATGTACTCGGGAACGGTCAAGCGACGAACCCAGATGCCGGTGGTTAGTTGGTTTGTCGATGCAGTGCTGACATCAATTTCACCACCGGACCATTTCGCACCATCATCGATCCAATCTTTGAGCGCCTGCTTCTCTTCGGCGGACAATGGCTCTCGATCCTGTGGCATTTCGTTGGAAACGACTTGCGTCCAAAAGTTGCTCTCGTAAGGCTTGCCCGCCACGATCGCAGATCCGCTATCACTACCGGCGAACGCAGATTCTTCTGAGGCTAAATCAAGTCCTCCTTCTTTGGTCGACGAGTCGTGACATTCAAGGCAATGTTGAGCGATGATTGGAGCAACAGTGGAAGTAAAGTGGTTTTTCGGCTTCGAATTCGATACGTCTCCGCTGTAAACCGGGCGTGTCGAAGCATCGGCACCAAGCTCGAAATGGGTACGGACTTCGTGCGGTAACAAGTCTCGTTGGTAAATCGCCAGCAGGTGAATCTTGCCCAACCAAGGGCGATTGCCATCGAGTTCGTTTCCAATGCCAAGCTGGAAGTCGGCGGTCCAGTTGGTCAAATCGCCCTCCGCAAACGTCTCGATATCCAGTTCGCCGTTGACGTAAATTCGTGTTCGACCAGTACGATCTCGCGTATAAGCGAGATGAGTCAATTCCGTTTTGGCGGAACCGGCGCTCGAAAATAGCGAGGGGATGCCATTGTTGCTCGTCTTTGTGGATCGAACTCTAAACTCGAATCTGTTACCTTCTTGGCCGATTGTAAAGCTTCGGTCGTTCGAATTGCGGGAGTAGGTGAGGATACGGGCGGGGCCCTTTTGAGTCACGTTGGCCGGATGAATCCAAGCTTCGAATGTTAGCTCTCCTGACCGAATGATCGCGGCGGCGATGCGAGGCGTGATCTCGTCCGATTTGAGGAGGCTGTTTTTCTTAAATTCCAACGTCCCGTTCTTGTGAATGATTGAATCGCTCGGGTCAAACTTGAAACGCGGTTGAGGCTGTAGGCCCGAAGCATCTTTGACGAAACCATCCACCTTTTCGAAATCGAAAAGCGCGATCAAGCCGCTGTTGGTTCGCTGTTTGGGAGTCGGTTCTTGGGCGAACAATCCGCTAGTGCTCGACGCCCCAAAAATCCCGGCGAGCATCGTCAGTTGCATTAAATAAAAACACAGCCGTTTAAGAGTAGGTTTCTCGATCATTCGATCCACTTTAGCCTACGGTGAATTTCTAATCAAACAAACCCATTCGTTGGAATTCGTTGGAGTTCGCTGGACAAGGGAATTACAAAGTCGTGATCATCGGAGTGGCGCTTGCCACCGGGTGGGGCTGTGAATTTAAAAAAAGTCACAGACTCGGTGCGTCAACAACCGAACGGATCGAGCCGTTCCGCTACGAGAGAAACAGATTTGCAGTCCTTCTGGTTCGTTGGAGTTAGTGAGAGAAATCCAATTCCCGAATCTCCTGGCGGGCCGGCACGGCGAACCGAACAGCGAAACAAGAACACAAAAAAAGGCGTCTTCGGAGGATTCGAAGACGCCTAAAGACTGGTCAATTCACAAGGAATTGACTAGGCCACTGGAGGGTGCTGCTGCTCCGTCCGCTTGGCCTCAATGTGCTTGGGAGCACTTGGCGTCGGATGAGGAGCCTTCTTGTCGTCGTCGTAATACTTGCCTGCTCCGTAGCCATAGCCGTATCCATAACCATAACCGTTGTACGAGTAGCCAGCCCGGTAAGCACCGTAAGTGTATTGGCTGCCGTATCCAGATTGAGCACCGACACCGTTGACAACCAAGCCGATGCAATTGGCACCGAGATTGGCCAGCATTTCAGTTGCACGCTCCGCACTGACGCGAACGTTCTTCTTAATACGAATGCAAAGCATGACGCCGTCGACTCGAGCCGCGATTGGGCAGGCATCGGTAACCGCCAGCAGTGGCGGTGTGTCAATGATGACGAAATCGAATTCGGATCGCATCTCTTCGATCAATTCTTTGACCTGTGGAGAAGAACTCAATTCGGCAGGATTGTTAGGCTTGGCACCACAAGGCATCACCGTGAGGCCTTCGATTTCTTCGCATTCGTAAACGACGTCACGCCATTGAGAGCGTCCGCTAAGAACCGTTGCGAATCCCTCTTTTGATGAAATGCCGAATGTTGCGGCTTGGCGTGGCCGTCGCATGTCACCATCGACCAGCAAAATTCGCTTGCCGGATTGAGCGATCGAAACCGCAAGGTTCGAAGCCAGCGTCGATTTTCCATCACCGGGCGTTGGGCTGGTGACTTGGATAACTGAATGCTGTTTTCCTTGCGTGTTGAAGTACAAGGCCGTTCGAACCGCTCGAAACGATTCCGAAACTTGTGACTTCGGTCGATGGTAAGTACAAACAATTGGCTCGATCAATGAGTTCTCGACGAGATAACGTTTGCTCTGGCCGATAACAGGCACGTGCCCGATCAATGGCACGTTTAGCTGCTTCATGATTTCGTCAGGATTATGGAAAGTCTTGTCAGCCAATTCGACCAAGCAACCCAATCCGAAACCGCTAAGCAATCCCAGCAGGCCACCAATTCCCAAAATCACGGGAAGGATCGGCCAAATCGTTTTGCCGTAAGTCGCGTTCATGACGGTTTCAAAAATGTAACCTTCATCCCGTGACGCGTCCGACAATTCACCGTTGGGGTTGATCTCGACGATCTTCTTCTGAGACATCGTGATGAACTCGTTGTTCTGCTTTAACTGCGACTTCAGATCGTCGATGCGTCGCTCTACGTTTTGTAGGCGGGCGGCTTCTTCGTAATGCGATTTCCAAAGATTTTGTTGGTTTTCCAGCATGCTCTGGTTGTTTGCAAGCTGGCCTTCGAGCCACTTCAAATGTCGGTTCAGAATGACCGCTGGATCAAGGCTCTTGGAAATGACAACTTCGTCGGCGTTACCGGCCAAGATGTCTTGATAATACTGAAGCTGCTCTTTGACCGCTTTGTAACTTGGGTGGCGAGGTCCAAATCGCTGGCTAACTTCGCGGAGCGCCAAATCCAGCTCTTGAACTCTTGCTTCTACAAAAGCATCGTTTTTGGCATTTTGCTCTTCGCGTTTACCGTTGTCTTTGATTTTGCCTTCATTGTGAAAGTTCCAAACACAGTCGGCAATCTTTTCAGGCCCACCTTCAAACGCCTTGACCGCACGTTCGCGATCATAGGCATGTGTGTTCAGGATCGCCTTGATACCTTCCATCGACCGTGTTAATTCAGTCAGCGCGAGCTGGTGAACGTTGGTGTTCTGGTTGATGTTAGGGACTTTGTATTCCTTCAACACTTCGTTGAGTTGGTCTTGCAGTTTGACGTTTGTCTCATTGAAATTTCGATCAACAACCTGCAACAGCTGGATGTACTTGCTGCTTTCAGTTTTGTACTTCGCATCCAATTCATCGCGATAAGTCGCGATCAGGTTGTTGAGGACTGTCTGAGAGTCGACAGCTTCGGAACTACGGTACTTTAGTTCGTAAAGCGTTGGTTGTTCTTTATCGGGTGTGATCTCGATGTTTTCGATAACATGCGATACGACCTCGCCGGTAGGAATGTCATCAAATGACTTCAAATCCATCAGATCCAACAAGCATTTGTGAACGATGTTGTGCTGGCCGATCAAGCGGTCATGGCGAGTCGTATTCTTCTCCATGTTCGGCCGCATGACGTCGGTCGAAGTCATCTTGAACCCAGGACTGTTCTTGGGAACGATGTTGACCTTAGCGCGACTTTCGAACACTTCTGGACACTGCGCGTGGTAAAGGCCACCGAGCGCCATGCCTGTGACCAAGCCTAAGAAAACCAGCCATTTTCGGCGGTTAAGGACTCCCCAAAAATCGAAGCTCGATTCTTCGTCTGAATTGGCAAGAACGAATGCAGGGCCTTGGCCGTGCTGACTTGGTAGCGTCTCCACAGGTTATCCTCCGAAGTGGCAACGTGATGATTGTGCGAAAAATTGGTGGGTCGCACAGGGAGTAAATCCCAACTTTATAAGCGGATATCCGCAGAGCATTTCCAGTGGCATAGCGGAACCCCCAATATACCACCTTCTTCGGCGTCCTCAAGCAACTTGGGTTGAAACAACTCACGTTTTCTTCGGAGGAAAAAGGCTTGCATCCGTCAAAATGGGATACCGTGGCAAAGGTTGACACCTAGTTTGCGGACAGGGGGCGGCTCACCTATTAGGCAAGGCTTAAGGGTTAGGGAGAATCAATTGATTTCCGCGATTTAGGGAACGCGCCAATGAAATAACAGCAACAACCAATTCATAAATATCTGCTTGCTACTCGAAGCTGTCGCGCATCATTGATAGGATCTCTGCATGACAAAGACCCCAATGATGAAGCAATACGATCAGGCCAAAGAAGCATGCGGCGACGCCCTGTTGTTCTTTCGAATGGGCGACTTTTATGAGCTATTTCACGAAGACGCGAAAACAGCCGCCAAAGTCCTCGGGCTGACTCTCACCAGCCGGGATAAAACGGCCAACGCGGTTCCTATGGCTGGTTTCCCCCATCATCAACTCGATGGCTACATGGGGAAGTTGATCAAACAGGGGTTTCGTGTTGCGGTTTGCGAACAAGTCGAGAATCCCAAAGACGCTAAGGGGTTGGTGAAGCGTGAAGTGACGCAAGTTGTCTCGCCGGGAACCGTCACCGACCAAAATCTGCTTGACCCCGCCACCAGCAACTACTTGGTATCGCTTTACCGATTTGATGCCAAAGGAAAAAACAAACAGCGGACGTCGAAACGCGGCAATTCAACGGCTGACGATTCTCAATTTGGAATTGCTTGGGCGGATTCGTCGACCGGTCGGTTTTGCGTGACCGTCGTTCCGTCGGCCCAAGTCGTTGATTTGCTGTCGAGGCTTAACGCCAGTGAAATCTTGGTTCCGCAAGGTCAGCAGGAATTGGCGGATCACGCGCCAAATTCAAAAACAATGGTGACCGTGCGTCCCGACTGGAGCTTCGCGACAGCGGCAGCCACGGATTTGTTGAAGACGCAATTTCAAGTCGCATCGCTGGAAGGGTTCGGCATCGAAGAGTTTGGCCCAGCCGCAGTTGGTGCGGCGGGTGCATTGGTCGATTACTTGAAAGAAACCCAAAAGTCGACTTTAGAGCACTTCGACAAGCTCCAGCCTTATCGGCAAAGCCAGTTTGTCGAGATCGATTCGGCGACGTGGCGGAGTTTGGAAATCTCGCGAACGATTCGAGGTGGCGATCGCGAAGGTTCTTTGCTGGGCGTGATCGATCGCTGTAAGACTCCGATGGGCAGCCGCCTGCTGGGTGAATGGCTTTGTAACCCTTTGACTCAACTCGATGCGATCGAGTACCGTTTGGACGCGGTTGAAGAACTTATTTCAGATCAAAAACTGAGAACGGGAATCCGTGATTATTTGAGAGAAGTCTACGACTTGCAGCGTTTGCTCGCCCGAGTCGCCACCGGCCGCACATCGCCGCGTGATTTGAGTTTCATTGCCAAGACGTTGGCGGCGCTTCCTGCGGTGAAGGCGAAATTGGCAGCGAGGAAGAGCAAGTGGCTTTGTCAGCTCGAGCTTGACCTCGATTTGTGCGTCGACCTGAGAGCTGAGCTTGAACGTGCGTTGATCGAGTCGGTTCCCGTCACCATCAAAGACGGTGGCTTTATCAAAGATGGCTACAACGCTGAGTTGGATAGCTTGCGGAAACTCGCGGCTGGTGGCAAACAATGGATCGCCAAATATCAACAGACGATTTGCGACGAGACAGGAATTCCGAGTTTAAAAGTCGGCTACAACAAAGTCTTCGGCTATTACTTGGAAGTGACTCATACTCATCGTGACAAAGTTCCGGCAGATTTTATCCGCAAGCAGACTTTGAAGAATGCGGAACGCTTTATCACGCCGGAGCTGAAAGAATATGAAGAAAAGGTTCTGTCGGCGGACAGCCAAGCCGACGAGCTTGAGCAAAAACTATTTGATCGACTTCGCGAATTAGTACGCGCCCAAACGGCTCGCTTAAAATCGAATGCCGGAATCATTGCCACGCTCGATGCGGTCTGCGGGATGGCTCAGTTGGCGGTTGAACAGGCTTACTCGCGCCCAACCATGGTTGAAGACAGTGTGCTGAGCATTCATGAGGGCCGTCATCCGGTTCTCGATATCATTGAGCCGCTCGGCGCCTTCGTTCCCAACGACACCACGGTCGATGACGATTCGGGAATTCTTCACCTGATCACTGGGCCAAATATGGCGGGTAAGAGTACTTACATTCGCCAAGTCGCATTGATCACATTGATGGCTCAGGTAGGCAGTTTCGTGCCCGCGAAATCTGCGACGGTAGGAATTGTCGACAAAATCTTTGCAAGAGTCGGGGCAAGTGATGAATTGACTCGTGGCCAAAGTACGTTCATGGTTGAAATGACCGAAACGGCTCGGATCCTCAATACGGCAACGCCACGCAGTCTGGTCATCCTTGATGAAATTGGACGGGGCACGAGCACGTACGATGGTGTTTCGTTGGCTTGGGCGATCGTGGAATATTTGCATGATCAAATCGGCTGTCGGACTTTGTTTGCCACGCACTATCATGAATTGACCGAGCTGGAAACGGACTTCACTGGCGTTTGCAATTACAACGTTGCGGTTAAGGAATGGGACGAGAAGATTGTGTTCCTTCACAAAATTGTTCGTGGTGGAGCTGATAAAAGTTACGGGATTCACGTGGCTCGGTTGGCTGGCGTTCCCAAATGGGTCAACCAACGAGCCGAGCGAATTCTTGAGAAGCTTGAATCAACGTCGCAAGCCGAAGAGAACCGCGAGAACTTAAAAGCCAGTTCTCAATCCCGTTCATCTTCTTCCACCGAAATTCAAATGACGTTGTTCGGTTCGCCGACGCATCCGCTGGTCGATAAAATTAAAGCCCTCGATGCGAATAACTTGACGCCATTGAACGCGCTGGAAATGCTTCATCAATGGAAAGATGATCTAGTTGAAGATGGCGTGACCGAGCCCGTGAACTCTGACGAAGGCTAAATTCTCGTTCTTCACATTTCGCTTGTTGAAAAAAGAGCGATGCTTGTCGTTGAGTAGAGTTTGATAAATCATGGGATGTGCGTTGCAGCGAACGCTGCGAATAGTTTGACCGGTGTAGCTCCGAAGGAGCGGTCGCATTTAGCTGCGGGCGTGAGCCCGTAGAATTGATTTTGTTTTGAGTCGCCTGTCGACTTGGAAGCCTTTCGTTGAGCTTGAAGCCGTCTCTAAATTCGCCAGTTTTTCGAAACTCTCCCGCTTGCGGGAGGGTCGGGCTCTCAGGCCCGGGGAGGGATTCTCCCGGCCATTCGGATCCGCCTTGCGATTCGATTCTCTTACGTCGCGGCGAATGGCTCGAATGCGCCCGCGTTCTTTGTTTTGCTCGCTGTCGTCAATCACAATAAACTTCTGAGAATTCTGGGCAGGTCTTTTGCCGCGGGTGTTATCTCATTGAAAGCCCAAAAGAATGAGTCGGCCAATCAGCCAGAATTTTTGGTTGGTTTGCCATCACGGGGCTGGATCGAAATTCGAAATCTGATTTTCGATCACTTGAATTACTGGGAGTTCATTTCTTGCGATCTTCAATAGGTGCCAAAGCGATCGGCGAACTGCTAAGCGACCATGCGTCGTCGTTAGAGTTGTACGCCTCGCAGTGGACATCCATTCCGGAGGACTGCGTGCAAGAAGCTTTTATTGAACTGGCAACCCAAACGAAAAAACCTGATTTGCCAATCGCTTGGCTGTACCGAGTCGTGCGGAACAAATCACTCAATGCAAGCCGGTCGGCTCGTAGGCGAGCCAATCACGAACGATTGGCGGCGGCCTTGTCATCGCCCATGGTTTTTGAAAAGCCCTGGACAGATGAGCGAGAGTTCTTGGCTTCGGCGTTGTCGAGGTTGACCAGTAGCGAACGGGAATTGATCGTCCTGCGAATTTGGAGCGGACTGACTTGGCAGCAAGTCGCCGATTTGACAGAGACGTCTTCAAGTAGTGCTCAGCGGAATTACGTTGCGGCGTTACAGAAACTAAAAGAGATATTGGAACCATCATGTCAGAAGAATTTAAAATTCCGCCCGACCTAAGCGTCTTCGAAAGTCAGCTTAGTTCGCTCGCTGTTCCGGATTCTAGTTTGGACAGGGATGAAGTTCTCTACCAAGCTGGCTGGGCGGCTGCGATGGCGCACAGTAGCGCGGCGACGCCGAATGGTGTTTCGGGTGGCTCTTCCAACGGAAAGAGCTGGGCGTGGCCGACGGCAACCGGGGTTTTTGCGACGCTGGCAACAGTTCTCGCCGTGGCCTTGTTTCTACAGACAAACGCGTTGGATCGCGCCGGTCTAAACGCGGTCGCTTCAATTGATGCAGGCGGTGATTCGGGTTTTGCCAAGGATGATTTGAATTCGAATGCGGTTGCAAATGACGGTGCTGATAAACCGTTCAAGAGCTTGGGGGGCAAATGGGCAGATGACGCTGGGGTAGATGATGGATTGCGCGGCCAAGAATTTGAGGGCATGTCAAATCGGCAGCGTCGACTGGTCATTGATTTGGAATCAGATCCGGCTCATTTGCTTCGTGCTATTGGTAGTCGTTTGATTGATGGCCGTTTGATTGGCGAACAAATCGATGACGACTTCTTTCCAACGGTCGAAGCGAATCGAGGTGGCGTCACGAATGTGAAGGCCACTTCCAAGTTGTTGCAGGAACTGTCACCGGTTCCAGTGATGAGGCAAAGTGAATCGAAACAAAAATCGTGGTTTAGTAAAAGCTGGGAGGCGGTTCTGTGAATTGTTTGATGAATAAGCAGCGACGAATCAAATTATTGATCGGCGTAATCGCATCGTTTGCTGCGGCATGCATTGCCAAGGGCGGCGTGACCCTCGCGGATGTGACGGTTCATGAAAAAGACTCGTTGACGACTTACAAAATGGTCGTCACGCCGGCGGCGGAACCCAGTCCGGCGTTTAAGCATCGCTTAACCGTAGGCGTAGAGGAAACCATTCCCGGCAATGCAATTACTCACTACCTGCGCTCGTTTGGCGAAGGCGGTTTGACTGGCCCGTGGAAAAGAGCTACCGAAGAATTCGGGCGTGATCTCGATGGTTGGTACGGCCCTAGTACGAAGCTCGAAGATGTGCCAAAAGAAGGCCTCCGAGAAGCCTCGGCGATGTTTGATTCCTATGTCAACAATCATATTGCCCGGGCGACTATTTGCCGGGATTGCGAATGGGGGCTTGCCGAAGAGAAGTTGTACGGTGTTGAAATGTTTGCGTTTCCCTTGCCCAGCTTACAGCAAACCAGAAGCATTTCTCGAGCACTGGCTTTGCGGACTCGCTTCGCGATTCAGGAAGGCCGCTTCGATGATGCTGTTGAACATCTTCGCATGAATTTTCAGTTGGCTAAGAATGTTGGCAAAGTCAAATTTCTCGTCGCTGATTTGATTGCCATCGCAGAAATTGGAATCGCGACCAACGGCGTGATCGATCTTATCGGTGCCAAAGACTCGCCGAATATGTACTGGTCATTGGCTGAACTGCACGACCCTCAAGTTGATGTTCGAGATTCAATCCGTTTGGAGTTGACTTGGGGATTGAGATTCATTCCGGAACTCATTGATGTTGAAAAGGCGGAGCATTCTGAGGAAGAGTGGTCGCGGATTCTTCGTAAGGCCGGCGATGTTGTGGCCAATGCGAATACGATTATCAATGGAGGGCAAATTGGGCCAACAAATTCACTTCCCACAGTGGCCGTTGCTATGGCAAGTTACCCAGCTGCGAAAAAACGTCTTGTTGAGTCCGGCATGGAAGCGGAGAAAGTTGCAACCATGCCCGTTGGGCAGGTGTTGTTGATCGACATGGTTCGTGAGTTTCGGCGAATTGCTGATGAACATGAGAAGGGTCTTTATTTTAGCTATCGCAATGCAATTCCATTACTGGATGCAGCCGAGGGTGAGCTTGGCGATGGTATCCGAACAATGAGCTTCGGAAAACTATTGGCGGGGCAATTGATGCCGGCATTACTGCAAGTACGAGCCGCCTCGGCCAGGGTTCATTGGCAACGCAACGCGCTCCAGGTTATCGAAGCCGTTCGAATGCATGCTGCTGAGACTGGGGCATTCCCAAAATCACTCGACGAAATTACCGCAGTGCCGGTGCCTTTGAATCCTCTCACGAATAAGAACTATGTCTACTGGCTTGACGGCGAGATGGCAGTCTTGGACATGCCGCGTTCGGACGGAATGCCTGGAATCGCTTGGCGATTCGAACTTGAACTGGCGAAGTGAATTCTCTGAGTGTCAACCAGATTTCCGCGTGCGAGCTGTTTTCATTATTACTCAAAATTTGAACCCAAGGATCAGGTCAATGATCAAACTCAAAGTAACGATATTTGCGATGTTTGTGTTAACCCTTTCTGCGCTTATTGCCTTTGGAGACTATTGCGTCGCACAAGACGGAAACGTGCCAAACGGGAAAGCTCAAAACCACTCCGCTGTCCTGGCGGATTACCTGACGAAAGATGTGGCAGCCGTTGGCTACATCAATTTGGAGAAAGTTAACGCGACGGAGGCCGTGAATTATTTTCATGGTTTGAAACTGATTGTTGACGAAGAAAGAGATCAGGCCTTGCCTGGTGCTACCTTTGCCGATGGTCAGATCGACAACCTGAAAAATGCCGGTGTGAAGTCGATTTATGTTCTGCTACGTGTTTCCGATATGGCCAGCGGCGGACCTTCATTGGTGATGCCGATTGCAGCCGGTTCCGACGTGGCGGCCGCCGCGAAAGTGATTCAGGAAGTCGCCCAAAATTTTCCGCCGCTGGAGTTTTCGGTTGGCAAGCAGGCTGTATACGCGGCGGCATCAAAACAGCAGCTTGACCAGTTGGCAAACGATCGTCCAACCGAATCACGAGGTCTTTCGAAGGCGCTTGCAACGATCAGCGACGGATCAGCTGGGTTTTTGGTCTGCGGCGACGATGATTCTCGTCGTGTTGTTTCGAGTATCTTTCCGGCCTTGCCGGCGCCCTTTGAAATGGTGACCGGTAAGTTGCTCGCTGAACAAGTCGAATGGGCAGGCGTGGAATTGACGTTGCCAGCGGATGTCAGTCTTGATCTCGAGTTCGAAGCAAAAACAGAAGACGGCGCGAAAGAAATTGTTTCGGTTCTCACGCAGCTCGTTGGCGTCCTCAAAGCCAATCCTGCCTTTCAAGGTGCAATGCCTGCAGACGAGCGTAATGCTATTCTCGATGCGCTTGCCCCTTCGCAATCTGGTAAACGTGTTTCCATTTCGCTGGATAAGCTTGACGGGGAAATGGACAGTATTGTTGCGACAATGGCTCCACAAGTTCGGAAAGTAAGGCAAGCTGCCAGGCGAACCCAAGAGATGAATAATCTTCGCCAGTTCGCACTGGCTCTGTTGAACTACGAGTCAGCCCATCGGGAGTTTCCGAGAGCCGATGGGAAGTCGGATGATCATCCCGCTGGATTGAGCTGGCGTGTTCACATCTTGCCGTTTTTAGAAGAGGGAAAACTCTATGAGCAATTTCACCTAGATGAACCATGGGACAGCGACCACAACAAACAACTCATTAAGTTCATGCCTCCAATATTCCGTTCGCCATTATCAAAGGCTGGAGCCGATGATGAGGGTTTAACTGTCTTTCAAGTTCCTTTCTGCAAAGAATCTATCTTTCAACCAAACGCCGATACTGCAGGCTTCCGCGATATCCGTGACGGCTCAAGTAACACGATTCTCATCGTCGCCGCTGCGGACGATGAAGCCGTGGTTTGGACTAAGCCCGATGATTGGGATGTCGATCTAGACAATCCGTTAAAGGGCTTGCAAGCCGATGGTCGAGAAGGTGCCAACGTAGCTTTCTGCGATGGATCTGTGCACTGGATACCTATGACGACTGCTGCGAACGCCATGCGTGCTCTGATTACCAGAGGCGGCGGTGAAGTGGTCGTTGGGAGCGATGACGGTGGTTATTCAGTTGAAAGTGGTAAATAGCGGTGCTGGAAAAAAACGGTAACGAAACTATAAATGAAGGCGTAGTTGAAAGCAGACTTTCGATTGCGGGCGGTCGAATAAAAGCTGCGAATTAAGGCCCAAACGGTTACGCGTAAACATCTCGAACACACAATGTTCGAGATGTTTTTTTGTTTAGCGATTCCTGCAAGTTCTAAACTCACAAACGTTTCAACCATGAATTCCATGCAACCGCAGGACGGCTGCAAAGTCTTTGTTAGCGGCGTGGCGCAAGCCACCCGGTGCTTCAATAACCGGACGGCTCGCGCCGTACCGCTACGAGAGAAGCAGGTTTTCCGGTTTTCCTAAATGCATCTAGCGTTTTGTTGCGGACGGCAGCGAATTAAGTGAAGATGGTTTTTCGTTTGAGTACACGGATCGGTTGGAAACCAAAGTTAGGCAGGAATCGGATATGAAACGGATCGGCATGTTCTGGGTTGTTTTAGTGCTTGTTATTGGGCAGGCGTATGATGTCTGTTGGGCGGATACTATTTCAGTCGATTTTGTTGTCGTTGATAAGAATGGCGAGGCATTGGCAGAGGTTGAGCTGGCAACCCGTTGGATTTTCGATTCGTCAGCTAAAGAAAAGCCTAAAACGGTTTTACAAGCTGAAGCTGTCACCGATGTTGATGGCAAAGCAACTATCGAGTTCGACACAAAATATAGCGATCAATTCGTCGTGCTTGGCTACACGAAAGATCGTCAGTTGGGTGGCCTGATAGTCGTTGAAAGTCAAAACGACGAAACAGAAGTCGGGCTTGAGCTAAAGCCGACGACGACGGTAACGGCAAATTATGTCTGTAGCGAAACGGACTCGATTCCGTCTTGGACGAACACGATCATTTCGATCAAGAAAGTCCCAGGGTATTTCTTTGAGCTGCGCACGACGGATGGGCATGTTGAATTTCAACTTCCGCCGGGCAAGTGGGAGATGCACGCGTACGGCAGTGATATTGTCGATCGAAAAAGTCAATTTGAAACGTCACTCGAGCAGCCCAAGTTGGAAATGGGAGAAATAGATTTCAAGGCCACGCCGATGGCGATACTCAAGGGAAAGCCAGCCCCAAAGTTGGAGCTTGTTGGCGCGAGGGGGCTGCCAGATGACTTTCAATTGGCTGATCTCAAAGGAAAGTGGGTGTTGATTGAGTTTTGGGGCTATTGGTGAGGCCCTTGCTACGCTGGCAGTTTGCCGGCCATGATTCAAGCCTACCACGATCATTCCGCTCATCATGACAAGTTTGCCATGTTGGCGATCCATGATTCTTCTGTAGACAGCTTCAGTCAGTTGGATGGGCATCTCGAGAGAATCAAGAAGCAGTATTGGAAGGGAGAGGATCTACCGTTTCCGGTCCTGCTAGATAAGGATCGAAAGACGGAAACAGTGTTCGGTGTTTCATCGCATCCAACTCAAATACTCATCGACCCCGAGGGCAATATCGTTGGTGAAGCTGGCCTTGCCAGTTTGGAGAAGGAATTGCCCTCGCTGGGAGCGGAGATTCTTTGGGCTCGACAGTTGGACATGCAAAAGAATGTTTACTGGTCATGGGATAAGGCCCTGACCGTCAAATCGACTTTGAAGTTTCTTAAAGCTCAATCTGGAATGGAGATCGAACTCGATGCGAAAACAGCGGAGAAATTGGGACTCTCATTGGAATCGACTTTGCCTGGTTTTATCGACGGGTACGGAATAACACTCCGGAGTATTGAACAAATGATGCTTCGGCCTAATGGGCTGGCGGTCGAGCCAAGCGAAGATAATGAGTCTTTGATCTTGACCAAGAATACTCGATCCGAAGAGCCGCTTTCGCATTTCCAAGAGCTCCATCGTGACGAACTTGAAAAGAGAATCGCTACGATTGATGCCGGACTAGGCAAGGTTGAAACGTCGAATGAGTTTGATTGGAAAGGTGTGCTGAGCGGAGCCGCTGCTAGTTTTGGTGCGTTGTTTGGCAACCAGCAGTGGACCAGCATGTTGGAAGAAAGAAAAATCACCGTTCTAGAATTCGACGATCTGGAACTGCAGAAAGCTGTTAAGCGAATTGCATCCCATTTCGAATTGCCAATGGGGATTGACCGAAACGCGATGGAACTGGCTCAAACCAAAGTCAGTGGGAAGATCAAAAACGAAGCGTTGAAGCGAACGTTGAACAAGATGTTGGAGCCGATTGGTCTGAGGGTGATTGTGAAATTTGAAATGGTTCTTATCACCAAGATGGAATAGTCCAATCGTATTTGCTTTACATCAGTGGTATTGGTCGAGCTAGCACTCCGTCAAGGATTAATTTTGAAGTAGCGGAATTCGTCAAGAGTTCTGTCGAGCCGTGAATCGCCGAAAGTCTTGACGAAGTCCGCTTCGGAAACAATCCTAAACTTTAGATCTGACAAATCACTCGTTGAGGAGGAGTTTCCTGCCGAAATTGATTTTTGTTTAGGCAAAAGAAAATGCGGAGTTGGTAATAAGCCGGGTCTTGTCGGCCGGATTCCTCCGGGGACGATCATTTATCTAGGCCGCTCATTGCTGAACGGCTCAAGCAGCCTACCCGAGAGTCGTAATGTGGCGGACAACCACTGCTCTCTGTTTGGCCTTGCTCCGGATGGGGTTTACCAAGCCACCTGAGTCACCCCAGATGCTGGTGGGCTCTTACCCCACCATTTCACCCTTACCCGGCGAAGAGGAGCCGTCCGAGGACAGCTTCGCCACGCCTGGCGGTTTGTTTTCTGTTGCACTTTCCCTAACCTCACGGTCGGTCGGAGTTACCGACCATCCTGTCCTATGGAGCCCGGACTTTCCTCTCGTAGCCGAAACCACCAGCGATCGCCTGACCAACTCCGCGTATCTAGTTTAAGGACACATTGAGGTTCACGGAAGTTCCTGAATCCGAAGTATTGGCTCGATCTTCCAAAAGCAGCTAAATGCATCGTGGCGGTGCGGTTTGAAAGTTTTTACTTCTTCCGCAGCACATAAACCACATCTTCGGACGCCGTATCGACTTTGATCGGTTTTTCGATTTGATAGGCGAAATCATAGGTGCCGGCGACTTCCCAATCCCCCTGAGATTTGACAAATGAATTGAACTGCGAGTGCGTGTAAGAACGCATTGCCAATTCGTCTACGATGCGAAACTGTTTCGTCGGTGTATAAATGTCAAATTGAATTCCGAATCGTTCTATTCGTTTCTTGGGATCACGATCCGCCGTCCACATTTTTGTGATGACGCTCAAGTGGCCTCGGCGGGCTGCCCATGATTCACCCTCAGTCGGTTCGTCCGTCGTCGGGGTTAGATGAAAGCCGAGCAAATACAAAGCTCCTTTCTTCGCTCCGGCTGCCATGCATTTCAGGTGATTGCTGGACGAAGCCGCCGTCGTCAGATGGCGGAAGCTGTTGACAGTGTTGAACGCCAGTTCGAACTTGCGCCGGACGCGAAAGTCAGACATGTCGGCAACCCAAGCCGTCGGCTCTAGGTCATGTCGCTTGAACCGCTGGTTACTGAAATCGACGGCCTTGGTGTTGAGGTCGATGCCTTCAACATTGAAGCCACGTTTGGCGAGGCCGTACAACAAACGCCCGGTTCCACACGCAGGCTCAAACAGCCGCTTGGCTTTCCCGTTCAAGTAGGACTTGTTGATGTCGCTGATGAACTTGAGTTCGGCGGCACAATCCGCGTTGAAAACCAAGTCGTAATATCGCGGATGGTCGTAGATGCTTTCGTTGACAGTTTCCAAAGTTTGTCTCAGTTTCCGGTTCGAGGGCAGGTTGTATGCATAGCTTTCACAGGTGCGGCGTTAGCTTACTCGAAGAAGTCGAGTTCGCCAATTAACGGGCCTCGAATGCAAACCGGCGAGCGGAGCTTCGGCTCTTCCTCCTCATAAGACATTGTGGAACTAGTGCTTTGTTCCAATTCAAAGTTCCGGTTCTTCATGTGAGCCGTTTGGGCGCTAGCCCCGGTTTTTCGGACGAATCCGTGGCTAGCGCCAAAACGGCTCATCCTAAAATTAAATTGGAACAATGCACTAGCTGGCAAAACGCGGATGTAAAATTGCTTGCCTTAAAACAAGGATGTAAAATTGTTGGCCTAATTCGCTGACCCTGGTCAAGGCAATTGAACCATCAAAAAACGAGCCCAACAAATCAAGTTGATTCGTTGGGCTCATTCAATTTCTTTTTCAAGGGGATCGTGTCGCTGGCTGGGCCAGCCGACTAGCCGCCTGTGACCGAATCTACAATTTTATCCAACGCGTTTCCTGAAACCGGCCGCACTAAAATTCGATCGTTCGGATGAATTGCGTAGTCTTGTTCTGGAGGCACAGTTTTTGATTTTGATTTGAAGTCGATTGTCATTTTCAGACCGCGGCCAGATTCTTCGACTACGCGGAGAATAGTAATATCCATCTTGCGATATTTTTCGATCGCGCCAGACAATTCCAGCGCTCGTTGGACGGTGACCGGTTCAGCAAGTGTTCCTGTGTAAACTGAACCCTTCTGGAAACTCCCGCCTTCGATTTCAACGCGGTAGACGCCAGCCGAATTCGTTGCCGCATTAGCGATGGGGACTTCCTGGTTGTAAGCCGAATTAAGCGTCGAACAACCGCTGCAAATTATTGCCAAGCCGGCAGCAAGAAATAAAGCAGCCACCGATTGAGGGCGTTTGATTGAAATCGAAAACATGTTCATCACTTGTCGTTAAAGTTTTCCTAGAACCCCTACCCGATACAATCGGCATCGACATCATGTTGGGCATTCTTTAACAAACTTATACGGATTTCCAAATGACAGAGCAGCCCCGTTGTATTAGCCTGTGTTTGCTAGCATTTGTGCTCGTTCAAGTTGCTGGCCAACGGTGCCGTTAACTCGATTCGTTGCCATTCTTTCCCCTGACCGCTCCTCACTAGTATTCGCCGCTATGACGTATTGGAAAAACAAAGTCGTCGTCATTACGGGCGGCTCCGATGGGCTTGGGCTGCACATCGCCATTGAATTTGCCAAACACAACGCAACGGTAATCATCGCGTCTCGAAACGAGGAACGCCTGAAACAAGCGACGGCAAACGCGAGCGAGGATAACCTTCGGCTGGACTGGTCAGTTGTGGATGTGACGAGTGATCAAAGTGTTCAAAGGTGTGTCGCGGAGATTGCCAAGAAGCACGGGCAGATTGATGTCTGGGTAAATAACGTCGGAAAATCGGCGAGGACTTCGCTACGAGACTGCGACGTTGAGCAGTATCGCGATTTGATGGAACTCAATTTCTATTCTGCCGTTCGCTGTTCGTTGGCAGTGCTTCCGCTGCTTGAACAGACTGCCGGAAACTTGGTCAACATTGGTTCGCTGGCCAGTAAGACCGGCTGGCCCAATGTCGCTCCTTACGCGACGAGTAAACATGCGCTGGCCGCGTTTCACCATCAACTTCGGATTGAAGGTCCGGCCAAGGTCAACTATTTGCACGTTTGCTCAGGCCCAATTCAGCGGGCGACGACAGAATCAGAGGATCGTTACGACGCGAAGTCTAAAGGTTTGGACGACGCGGCCGCTCGGCCAGGCGGTGGAGTCAAATTACGTGGGATCCCGCCAGAAAAATTGGCGGCAAAAATTGTTCTCGCTTGCCACCGGCGGCGAATTGAGTTGATCGTCCCTTGGCACGTGAGGATTCTGTTCGTGGTCGCCCAAATCTCACCGACATTGGGCGATTGGATTCTTCGCAAATCCAAGTCTAAATCAAGCTCAAAGTAGCACTCGGAATCAATCAGTACTCAGCACTTCGCCGGCCAACTAAATTCGAAAATCAAGTTGAATACCTTCGTTCGATCGGCTTGGCTTATCGATCGGTTTGACTTATCGTTCGGCTTAACTCAATTGCGCTTTGGCGCTTCATCCAGTTGGGAGTTGGGACGCACGTACTTGATGAACCGGTGAATTGACGCGATGGGAACGGCGAATGTCGCGACACGCATCGATCGAGCGATATTGATTCCGACGACTTGACCGTCAAGTCCGACCAAAGGACTGCCGCAATTCTCTGGTGCGATGACGGAATCGTGCGCGATAACCTTGCCGAATCCAAATCGCCTCGTGCTAAATGGGCCGCCACCCCAGCGGTCGTGCAGCGTCCGCGGCGCAAAGTTCTTGATTTCTGTTGATAGTTGAACTGGTTTGCCATTTCGCAATACTTGGATTCGTAAGGTTTGGCCGATCTTCAACGTTTTGCCAATTTCATCTAACTGGGATCGACTAGCGAGAGACGTTCCGTTGATTGTTTGCATCAAGTCACCTACCAGCAAGCCTGTGCTTTCGGATGCGCTTCGGGGATAAACCCGTTTGACCTGTAGGCCTGCTTGCTGCCAAGCGTTGGCACTCATCGAAGAATTCGTTTGTTGGATGACCGGGTACTGACTTACCGTCGCGCCAAAATCAATGCAGTCTTTGCATTCGGGTTGTTTGATTCCAAACGATTGCGGCTGAACTGAAATCAGGCCAAATCCAATTGGAGTTCCGTCGGGTCCAACGGAGACGACCAGGCCACCGGCCGTTGCGGATTGGGAATTCGAAAATCTGATTGGCGTTAAATCGGTGGCTTTGATTTGTATTAGTGCCAAGTCATTCTGTGGATGAATGCCAATCAAACGACCTTTGTAACGAATCCCATTTGAACACAGACACTGGAACGTTTTCGAAAGCTCGCTGTGTTTGGCAATGATCAGCCCATTCGATGAGACGACGGTACCCAACGTGACATGATCGAAGTCATTGAAAATTTTAACGACGCAAGGAGCAAGCTTTTTGGCAATCGGCTCGATGGCGGATTTGATCGCTAAGGATTCACGCCCGAAGTAAAGCGATGGGTTGGAAGTGATTGAGTTAGAAGTGATTGAATTGGGCTCTGGCGAATTGGAAGCCTTTGACTCGCTCGCATTCAATTTAGCTGAATCGAACAAGCTGCCCTCTTTGATCAAACGCCTTGCTGCTGGTTTGAGCGTTGGAGGTTTTCGTGAAGTCTTCTCGGTTGAATCCCGATTGGTCTTCGCGAGACGTCGTTCAGTTTCCGCTGAGGAAAGGGGCGTGGCAGGTTTGGGGGCTGAATTGGGTTGCCCTGCTGCGTCAGATGTTGAGCCAGCTGTAGCGTTGATGCTCCGATTCGAATCTGTATTTGACCGGCCAATTGTTCGAGCGAAACTGAAGTTGTCGTACGCCTCGACAAAGGACGCAGGCAGTTCGATTTTGTAAGCAATTTCAGCAGAATTGAATTCTGTCAGTTGAATGATTCGTCCCTTCGCCGTTGCCGGCGAAATTAGCAGGCACGAGGCGAAAGCAATGCTAAATCTAAAAAGCAGTTTCTTCGTTTTCAATAGTTGAGAGGTGGCAGCGGGCATTCTAGTTTGGGCTCCCCAATTGCACAGAGAGCTTCAGAAGTCGGCCATACCGATTGAGTTTTGCAACGACGCGAGAGCCGGGTTTGCTGGTGTCCAGGATCGAAAGCACGTCATCAAAAGTACCGACGGGCTTTCCATCGAGTTGCAACAAAACATCATCGGTTTTAATACCCGCAGCTTCGGCAGGCGAACCTCGATGAACACCTCGAATTCTTACGCGATTGGAATCGGTTTCTCCCAAAATTCCAAAGTAAGCTCGTTTTCGTTTCGGTTTCGCTTGCGTTTTTACATCGATCGAAGCGGCGAGTTGTTTCCACTCATCTTCGTAGACTCGAATGGGCACATGCAGGTTTTGCTTAATGTCACTTTTGACTCGACTACTGATGGCAATTAGCTCTCCATTCAAATTGAGCAATGGACCTCCAGAATCTCCTCCCATAATCGGGCAATCGGAAACAAATTTTTCGTCTTCGATTTCCAAGATTCGGCCAAGTCGAACGGCGGCTGGCTGGCCTCGCTTGAAGGAAAGTGGATAGCCTAGCGCGATGCACCAATCGCCAACTTTTGTGAGCGTGGAATCAGCCAACGAAACATAAGGCCACGGGCCAGGAGAGTTCAGTCGTATTGCTGCAGTGTCGGAGTTGAAATTTGTTCCCAGTGTCGTCGCTGAAACGATTTGCCCATCCGCCATTTTGACGTTGACGATTCGGCCGGCTTTCTTGGTGACGTGAGAAGCAGTCAAGATGTCGCCGCGCGAGCTGACAATCACGCCACTGCCACCCTCAACGGAAACGACACTCGGGAGTGCTCTCTCGGTAGCAGCAGCGACTTGGCGCTGCAAGTTGATGAGCTCTCTCAAAGCGGCCGCATCAGACGCAGTTTTGTCCGAATCAGTAGTCCTAGGTGGTTCAGGCCGATCGTTGGGTTCGATCGCTTGAACCTCGCCTTCGATTAATACTTGAGCGGCGACTCTGTTGATTGCGCTGGACGCGCAAAAAAACTGCGAGAAAAAGACTGTGCACAGCACAATCCAAAAAGAACAAGATGCGAGCATGATTCACCGTTGAAAAAAATCGAATTCTTGCCCGTTGGCAGGCGAACATCTTAAGTGCGAACGGAACAAAATTCGAATGCCCATATTATACGAACAAGATCATCGATTGCGAACGATAAGCCAGAATCAGCCCGGTAGGATACTTGAACGAAGCAGGCCCGCGAAAGGACACTCAGTCCCGTACGTTTAGGAAGAATTTTGTGACGAAAAAAAGATGAAAATCTCTCAATCGAAGTCGATGAGAAGGCCTTGGATGGGGAAAGTTGTTACAAGTTCCCCCGAAAAAACATTTCTTAAACGTCCATTCCGGGCCAAATCGTGAACCCAGTTTGTGAACCCAGTTTGTGAACGTTACGACTGAGGCTCGGCACCGTCATCATTTGGTGGCGACGTACTTATTTTTTCGTTTGGGCTGGACATTTGCTGATGAAGCATGAGCAAGGCAAACGTTAACGAACTCCCGATCAAAAGAGTGGTTAGATTCGATTGATCGGTATGCCAAAATGGGAGCAAAGACTGGATGCGCCAGCTTGCTAGGTGAACCATGACAGCAAATAGCAGAGTGGCATTTTCGCTATCACAACAGCCGAAGCCACGAAAGCGACGGCGTAAAGCTGCCAAGATAGTTGTTGCAACGATGGTGGTCGCAAGGAAAATAATAGTAATCGAAAGTACAGATTGCCAGCCGAGAAAAACTCCAATTAGCGTCAGGCTGATGAGGATATGATTTCCAGCAAAGTTTGCGCGGCTGGACTCCGATTCAGGATCTGGTTCCACGGAGTCAGTTGAAAGGTTCTGGCTCAAGATTGGAAGTTCGCTCACTACTTCAGCCGATTCCTCTGAAAGGTTGGAGGAAGGAGAGGAATGCGTGGCCGAGCTCGCCGAGGCTCGCTTGTTGATCACCCATCGCAAAGCTTGGCCGACGAAGTAGCCGAGCAACGTACCTGCGAGAATCGTGACCGCAGCGATCCCATGGGCGTTGGAATGGCTTGGAGCAATGTAATTGGTCTGCCAATCGATGAGGAGAGTCGAAGGCCAGGCGATCGCAATTCCGCACGCCACGATCGACGAAAACAGGAAAATTGAACGTGGTACAAACAGGCGATCGAATTCGATCAACGCGAATGTGAACAAAGTTGAAACTAGCACCAGATGGAAAAATACCAGGCGAATCAAATCCCACTTTGGAGCGAACAAAAGATGTTCAAATCCAACGTATGGATCGATTGGACGGAACGGCAGGTTGGCGCCGCCTGTTGAAAGTTGGATGAGCGCCAGAAAAAGAAACAGAGAGCCCAAAACAATTTCCGCCACCAAATAACGCGGTGAAATTGGTAGTTTGCAATTCGCACACTGGCCACCATTTTTGATCCAACCGACGATTGGAATATTGTTTTTGAAGGTGAGTTCAATATTACAAAAGGGACAATGGCTAGAACCGAGAATGCTACGCCCACGTGGGACTCGCCACGCAACGACGTTGAGGAAACTAGCGAAACAACTGCCGAGAAAGAAGATCCAGACAATCGTGAAAACACTCATCGCAAGGAACTGAGTTTTTTCAATTGCGACCAAATATTTCGAGTATCCTCGCGGCAAATTTCCGGTCGCGGACAGAATGGTCGTCAATGAAGGCAGTACGATCAGTACCAGGAAAAGCAACAACAATAGTAGCCAGAAAAATAGCTTGAAAGCCCAGAGCCGATTGTTGTTCATGCCGAATTTCAAACCAAGTGAATTCCAACCCAAATGAATTCCTGAGACACCGCCGCGCAATCTTGGGCTGGCGACTTTCATCGTGACAGTAGCCGGAGAGAAGTAAGCGTTTTAAAAAAGAAGCTGCAAAAATTCTTCCGCCAGAGCGGCTTCAACCCAGTTGCAAATTTAGTGTCAAGCTTCGCCGGATTGTTCTGCAGTTTCTTCGACCGATTTATGAGAGCCATCGCATTGGGGGGCATTCCCCGTCTGCTTACATTGGCAGAAATACTCAGTTTTTGTTTCTTCGGCTTCAAAGACGATCGGTGTAAAAGTTGTACCACTATGTTTGCCATCACAAAACGGTTGGTTCTCTGACAAGCCACATGTGCAATAGGCATACTTCTTGCCCGCTTCGATTTCGACTTGCTTTGGGAAGCAAGCGGCGACTTTTGGTTTATCCATTCGTTCTCAATCCTAAATGACTTTATTGAATTCAAATTCGCAATCATGGCGACCGGCAGAACCAGCGAAATTACGCTGTCTGAGCAACCATCTAAGCTACTTACAAACTAAGATCTGCGTCGCTTACTTAACAGGGGGCGAACGCAATCAAATGACCTGTGCGGCAGTTTGTTGACTACGTTGCAATTTTTTTCTCCCCGAAGGCTTCTCTGATCTCAGGTGGAATTTTTTCAAGCTCAAGCGAGTTTAAATTGACATAAACCCAGGTGGTCTCAGCTTCTGCCAATCGCTTGTTGTCGATGGCTCTTAAGATTACATATCGCCGATCACTCGATACCTTTTCCATATTGTTGATCCAGGTACGAACGATGACCTTTTCGCCAAGCAAAGCTGGGATTCGATACTTGATCTTGTGGGCCCTGACAATGAAGCCATAGCCTTTTTCGTGATAACGCTGCGACGTCCAACCAACCTGTTTCGAATGGGCCACTGCTGCCTGCAGGCACCATTTCAAGTAGCGGAGATTGTTGACGTGGTTCATTTCATCCAGATCATCCTCGGCTACAGTTAGCCGATGAAGGAACGTTTGCGGCTGTGACTCGCTCATTATAAACAATGTTTCCAATACGATCGTTTTGAAGTTGGAAGCTCGCCATCGAGCCAAACGAAAAAAGGCTCGTTTTCGCAACGAGCCTTATCTTGTGAATGTCGGAAATTGGATTTCCGCTAAACGAGTTTTACTCCGCTTTGCCTAGTTCAAAATCGGCGGTTGATGTGCCGCCCGATGGAACGACAAACTCTCGTTTTCCACCTTTGGGAATTTTCTTGCGGGCTTTTGATTTCGCAATCAGCTCTTTTAATCGAGCGGAAGCTGCAGCGGCATCACCACCATCGGCTTTTGCTTCTTCAAGTTCGGCCTTCGCTTCTTCGATGGCTTCGTTTGGGCCATCACTATCACCGTCATCCGAATCGTCGTATCCGATCACGACACGATGAGTGGCCACGACCGCTCCAGGATTACCGTAGCGAGTCTTCAGTGTGTAATTTCCACTTCCGTCGGTATAAGCTTCCGAGTAAGGGCCCGGATTTGGGTTGTTGGCGTCTCCCTTCGGATAGAAAGCAACCGTGACGTCGGACAGTGGCTCACCGTTAAGGGTCACCTTTCCAGATACCGGTGCTATATCAAAATCACTTCCATTACAACCGGAAAGGAGTGCGGCACAAAGACCGAGGGCTATAAAAGTGAATTGTCTCGAAAAATGTTTTTTCATGATGGGCTCGTTCGCATCCAGTTTAAAGGTTCGTGACTGGTTAACTTGACGACAGTCAATATAGAAAAAGCCCGGTCGTTTAAAACCGGGCTTGGTTGACTAAAAATCGCAATGGTAAGTTCTTAGAACTTGCCGATGGTGTCGCCATCGGCGATCGACGTTAGGTCTTGAAGGATCCGAACGTCAAGGTTGTCCGAGATGAAATGTGAAGATCCATCGCCAAGCGAAACGGTTGCCCCAGCCGGGTGTCCACTAGACGCAATTCCGCGTCCACGATAATGACCGTTGACTGCATAGTTTCTCCATCCAGATCTTCCCAGACTTGAAAAGTCGCCTGAGAAGTTAGAGCCACCAACGTGCGAGTGGTTCTTCTGGTATCGACCGATCCAAATCGCACCCTGATTCTTACGTGGATCCGGTCCCGTCTCTGGAAGACTGTTTCTTTCACCGAGCAGAATCGTGTTCGAAGATCCATCACTCATATTGGAAAAAGTAACTTGCGAGTTCGGGCCGTGGGTTCCCCACTGATGACGACGCGCTTTGTTGATTCGGTTACCCGACCATCCGTTCATGCCTGTGCTGCCGATGTAGTTCGATTTGGCTGGCAAGCTAGTCGCATCATCGGTGTAAACGAAGTTGTAATCGCCATGCTCACTCGCGTCGCTTGTGCAAAGAAACAACGGGAGGACTTGATTCGTCTCTGGGACACCAGAGGCCAAGATGTGGTCGTTACCGAAGGCGACATTACCATCAATTTGGTCGAACAAATTGTTCTCTTCAATGAAAGGCAGGATGTAGTAGCCCCAGCCGTGGTAGTTGCCTGCGTAAGGAGCAGAACGATTGTTCCAAGGTGCCGAGTATCTTTCGAACGGTGAAGGACGGTTCCAACTGTTCCAGCCAGGAGGGAAGTGCTCGTTGGCACTCTCGAAATTGAGGTGTCCGAGAGCTAGTTGGCGCGAATTGTTCGCACAAGCCGAACGTCGGGCTGCCTCACGAACTTGTTGGACTGCAGGCAAAAGCATACCAATCAAAATTCCGATGATCGCAATGACCACCAGCAATTCAACCAGAGTGAATGCCTTTCGATTTGAAAGTCGCATAATAGAGATTCCTAAACAATAAGTGGCGAACCGATAACTATGGGGAATTGAATTCCCGTAGCAGTAGTATTACGGATTCGTCAATTAAATGCAAGAAAATGTCGATGCCAATCAATAAAACATGCCAGATTTGCATCTACCTTGGCGAATTTCTGGGGAAGCTTAATCGGAAACATCGCAACAGAGGTCGCAGTTTGCCTCGATTAACGCCGGTAACTGCTCGTGAGGACTTCGGAGCTCTTTTGTCGTAGCTAAAGTTACGGGCGAAAATTGGCTTACGCTTAAATTCGAGCTAGCTGGGGTCGATCGGCGCAATGCTCAACACGTCAGTGATGTCGATCAGTCCCACCGGTTGTCCAGATTTATCAACGACCGGGATCTCACTGAGATTGCGGCAAGCCAACGTCTCAACTGCCAACGAAGTTTTCTGACCGGACTCAATGGTCACTGGTGTCTGAGTCATGACGTCTTTGATTGGTAGATCGAACTGGTTCTCTTGTTGGCGTTCCAACAGTCGAGCCAGATCGCTATCGGTAAACAGCCCGGTTAATACTCCGCTCGCACCAGTAACCAGGAGCACGCCAGCGCGACGATCTTTACCACCTGCTCGAATATAAACATCGCGAACGGTTTCTGTTTCGGTACAGACACGACACTGATCGAGAGGCCGCATGATTTCATCCACGCTCGATAGTCGTTTTCCCAAAGAGCCACCGGGATGGAATCGGGCGAAATCATTGGGTTGAAATTTTTTCAGTCGAGAAACGACAAGCGCAAGTGCATCACCCATCGCCAACATGAGAGCGGTGCTTGTTGAAGGTGCCAGCCCTAGGTGGCCGGCTTCGGGAGTTTTGCCGTAGCACAAAACTAATTCACTGTTTTGGACTAATGTTGAATTTTCACGACCGGTGACGGCGATGACTGGAACGGAAAGTTTATGGAATGTTGGCAGCAGTTTGAGAATCTCATCCGTTTCGCCGCTGTTCGAAAATGTCAGAACAACGTCGTTGGGATTAACGCGGCCGAGATCGCCATGAATTGCTTCAGCCGGATGGAGGAAGTGGCTGCAGGTGCCTGTCGATGCAAACGAAGCCGAAATTTTTTGACCAATCCAACCGGCTTTCCCCATTCCGGTGACAATGACTGAGCCGGTGCAGTTGAAAATCGAATCGGCCGCATCCAAAAAATCGTCAGGAAGATTTGAAGACAATCGTTGCAGCGCATCGGCTTCACAGCGAATCACGTCAGTCGCTAGACGGAGCTGCTCAAACGGAGACAGATCGCTTGATCGGGCGTAGCCTAAACTCATCGCGTTCTCCTTCTTGTCGCATTTTTATTTTTCATCGCGCTGTTATTTATTGTCGCGCTGTTATTTCTTGTCACGTGTCTTGGATGCAAACGATTGCAGATGCTTGTGTGGCGATCTCTTAAGTGGCATTTTATTAAGCGGCATTTTCAATTGGCAGATTCTGCATCCGCTGATATTCGACGCATCTGGCGAGCAACTGTTCGTGCGTCCCACAATCAATGACCAACCCATCTTGCATCATCATGATTCGGTCAACCAACTCCAACGTCGAGAAGCGATGCGTGATGATGATCGTTGTCCGGCCTTTGATGAAATCGGCCAGTGTTTCGTGAATGAGTTGCTTGCTCTCGGGATCAATTTGGCTGGTCGCCTCGTCGAGAATCAAGATTCTCGGATCCTTGAGGATGGCGCGGGCAAGCGAAATTCGCTGGCGTTGACCACCCGAGAGTTTGCCGCCGTGTTCACCGATGTTTGTGTCATAGCCTTCTTCGAGACCTTCAATGAACTCGTGGGCATGAGCCTTTTTGGCCGCCGCGATGATTTCTTCTCGCGTGGCGTTTTCCGATCCGTACCCAATGTTCTCGGCAATGGTGTCGCTAAAGAGCATCGTCATTTGTGAGACGTATCCGACATCGCCGCGCAAGTCTTTGACTTTCAAATTGCGAACGTCGATGCCGGCAACTTTGATTCGGCCAGCCGATTGATTCTTCTCGCTGCTACACGTGTCAAAAAAGCGTGGAATCAAATTTGTCAACGTACTTTTTCCGCATCCATTGTGTCCAACGATCGCCAGCGAAGTCCCTGCAGCGATGGATTCATTGATACCATTCAAAATTGGCTTGCCCGCTTCGTACTCAAAACGAACGTCATCAAATTCGACGGCGAGTTGCCCACTTGGTAGCGGCAATGGGTTGATCGGATCGGTCACTGCCGGGTGCTGATCAATCAAAGGGTAAACGCGGTCGGCCGCCACAATGCCGGCCTGCATCATGTTGTAAACGTCGCCCATTTTTCTGAGTGGATCCGTGATGCCGATCAGAAATGCAAAGAACAACATTAGTTGGCCAAATCCCATCGGACGCGAACACATCCGAATGCCGAGCAAATGCGTTTCGTTATTTAAAACAAGATAGCCCCCAACGAGAACGCTTAACGTCATCATGCTGACGCCAAGAATTTCAGTGTTGATCCGTGACAGTGCGGAGAAGACCGAAATCCTCATCGACTTTCGGTACACGTCATTGGCAACGACTTCGAATCGTTTTCGTTCGCAGTCTTCCATATTGAAGGCTCGCACGACTCGCATAAACGAGAGCGATTGATAAAGTCGGTTTAGCAGTTTCGCAGAATCTTCCATGGCACGCTTGTTGGCCCGTTTGGTGACCTTCGCCAACTTCGCCATCAAGTATCCGGCGAGTGGACAGACCAATAGAGAGAGCAATAACAAACGTGGATTCACCCAAGCCGCTCCGCTGAGGCAGACGATCATCTTCAGTGGTTCGCGCACCGTCTTTCCAAACAGCGTCATGATGGCTTGGCCAATTGCGCCCGTCTCACCACGAATTCGGCTGATCAGGTCGCCAGTCCCTTTGACATTCAACTCGGACGTTTCCATGTCCAGCACGTTCCGAAAAACATCGTTTTGCAAATCGAGCATCGTTCGTTGACCAACACGAGCCACCGACACCATGCTGCCGATCAAGAATCCCCCGCGCAGCAGCGTCATGAAAAACATGATCGCCATCAAGTAAACCAACGTGACAAACGGATCTTTCGGCGCGTAATTGCGAATGAACGGGAAGACCCAGGTCTCAGAAAAAGCCATTCGTTTTTCTTGGGCTTCAATGTCGAACTCGTGAGTCTTAATTTCGTTATGGATTTGGGTGGCCGGGCGTTGGTCGGCGGCGGCGTCTTCGACGACAAGAAGTTCTTTGCGTAGCGCCGCAATTTTGTCTTGATGAACCGCGATCTCGGTGGTGGCTTCCAGTTTTTGCGCATCGGCCCAACCGTGTAGCGAATCGTTTTTGAGGACGATTTCGACGAACGGATAGACGGCGCCCAGATTGAGCGACCAAAGGACGGCGACGCAGGCACTACACACAAACGAGGTGACGAGAGACCAGCGGTACTTGAGCGTCATCCGTAACGCTCGGTTTAGATTTTTCATAGTTGTCAGTTTCGCTGTTTGCTTCCTTGCATTCTTCACGCTAGCGTGAAGGCGAATATTGGTTGTCACTTGTAGTCAATTTTGCTTCGGCAAACCAAGGGCAATACTGGGTATTCTTCAAGAAATTGCTATCAATGCCGGATTAGGCTAAAGCTTGGACTGATAGCATCACGCGAGATTTGCCTGATGTAAGACGGGCTTGCTTCGTGTTTCATGAGGATTCAATAATCAGTCGAAGAAGCCAGTATCGGTAACCCTCTCCAGTGGAACCTCAATGGATAAGAAACAATTTGGGCATATGCCTTCGATTCGATGGAGAAGTACGGTCTTCCCAATTGCCGTGGTGGCTGGCGCTGCACTGCTGTCTGTCTTGTTTGCCGCTACCAATGTTCAGGCGGATGGCCCGGGCACGGAAATGACAAAGATCATCAATCGAGCGGGAATGGGTGCGGACTGCGGTCGCTGCAAAGCGTTAGCGGCGCAGATGGATCAAGGCGGATCCAAATGGGTTCAGCAAAACAAGCACTACGTGGTATCCCGAACGATTTCCAACGCTGAAAAGCTTGGGCATAGGATGGGCCCAATGAAACGAATCGGAGTTCGAACGATTGTGAACCGATCCGTTCGTCGATCCCGCTAGTCGAAACCTGGCCGACAGCGATCATTTTGCTTACGCCACGTGCTTCCATGCCAACGGCGTGCCGCGAAGAATTGGCTCTGCCGCCGGCTTGTTGAGAACTTCTTCCAAATGTTTCGGAGCCATGCCCTGCCCTGGCCGAATCGATCGAACGTTCTCTTGGGTAAGCAGCTCGCCCTGCTTCACGTCTTTGACAACGAAAAGCGAACGGCGAAACTCCAAGTTCTTCGCATCGCTGGCGGACGGTCCATAGTGGACGCTACCTAGAGCCGCTTCGGCGGCGCGAATGCCCGAGACCAATTGCTGGAATTCAGCTGGCTCAAGTGAAAATCCGCTGTCTGGCCCGCCGTCAGCTCGAGACAACGTGAAATGTTTCTCGACGATATTGGCCCCCAACGAAACGGCCACAATGGCTGATTCATTCGTCAGCGTATGATCCGAAAGTCCAACTGGCAATTGAAAACGGAATGCCAAATCTGGAATCGTCCGAAGGTTCATTGTCTCGGGTGGAGCCGGATAGGCGCTTGTGCATTTCAGCAACGCGACGTCGGGAGCTCCAGCGTTGTAAAGTGTCTCAACGGCCAGTTCGATCTCGTCAAGCGACGACATTCCGGTCGACATGATGACGGGGCGGCGTTGGCGGCCAACGATTTTCAACAGCGGAATGTCAATCAGTTCAAAGGAAGCAATCTTGTACGCAGGCACGTCGAGTGTTTCAAGAAAGTTGACCGACGATTCATCAAAGGGGCTTGAGAAAAGATCCAGCCCCAGTTGATTGGCGACTTGCTTTAGCTCGCCCTGCCACTCCCAAGGCGTTTGGGCCTTTTGATAAAGTTCGTAAAGGCTTTGGCCATCCCAAGCCGTCTCGTGTTGAATCTGAAAATGTGGCTGGTCACAATCGATCGTCAACGTGTCGGCCGTATAGGTTTGAAGCTTGACAGCATCCGCGCCGACCCGATGGGCTTGATGAATCATCTCGACGGCACGGTCAAAATCTTGGCCATGATTGGCCGACAGCTCAGCGATAATGTAAACAGGATGGCCAGGCCCGATGGTTCGATTGTTGATTTTCATTTTGCTTCCTGATGTTTGGCTGAACCGAATTTGGCTGCTGATTGCCGGTTCTTCTAAGCTTCTGATTTCGAGTATGACGCTTTGTTTTAAGCTGATATTCGCAGTTCAGAGCGGGGCTCGCTCGCACTTGTTTCACCGAGAAATTCACTCCGCAACAGTTCAAATTGGTTCGCCAGTTGGCCGTTGACCGTGGTCGGCAGGATGGGTTGAAAGCCAACGTTTTTGAAGGCTTTCTCGCCGGCTAAATTGATTGGATTAATCGATGCGACAATGCGATCGACTGAAAGCTCTTGGAAGGCCAAATGGCTTGCCCGAGATAAAAGGATGGTGCCTAGACCAGCACCCCGTCGTGAAGGTGCAACCAGAATTTCAACCGTCGCGGTACGTTGGGGATTGATTTGGAATCGGATCAGTCCGACTGGAATCCCCGAAGCATCTTGGGCAATCCAAACAGCCGATTCGCCCTTGCCGGGGCGTTGATTGTTTTGCGGTTGAAGCCAAGTCTTATGATCGGAAGCCGAAATCGGTTTGTCGGTAAACGAGGCCGCGCGAGATTCTGGATCGCGCCGCCAGGCGAGCGTCAGATCGGCATCGTCACGCACTGCCTTTCTAAATGCGAAGCAGAGCCCCGTCATTTGTGTGGCCAGCCGTGTTGCGCCTTGACCATCGACAAGTCTGACACCGGCCTCGGACATGTTTTGACGCTTCACCGGATCGTTCAACAGCTTCTTGATCGTTTTCTGAAGCTGTGTGTCGGCGGCTGCTTGAGCGATTTTTTCATCCTCGGAAGCCGAGCTCGCCACGTCATCGGTCGGGCGGAAAACCGAAAGCATTGCCCCCGATTGATCCATCGCGGCCGTGTTAAGAGTTTGGTTCTCCGCAATGGACACGACAAGAGCGGGAACGCCGCAGCGAGCAAGTTCGTAGCAGGTTGAACCGCCAGCGGTAATCGCCAAGTCGACCTGCTGCATCAACGATGACATGCGATCGATATTGCGATGAACTCGCAGGTTCATGTTGGCTTGTCGCTTGAATTGACTTAGTTCCGTAGTGTGGCGGTAGCATGCTCCGACGACACAATCCACAACCAGCCGTTGTCGATCAAGATTTTCTAGCGACTGTAGCGTTCGCAAAGTCCAATTGTCGGGGTCGGCTCCACCGAACGTAATGAGGATTCGGCGAGCCTGCTTCATGATGCGTTTCGGCTCGAATTGCGTATTCGAAAATTCACTTCGCAAAAGCGTGAATCTTGATCCGGTCAGATACTCTGGGCCAGCTTTCGAATCGGATTGCTCAATGTTGCCGTAGAATTTGTCATCTGCGTAAGCGTTTTGGTTAACGACAAAATCGGCGTGTTGATGAGTCGCGTGTTGATAATCATCCACCACCAACAAACGATGCCGCAGGCCAGAAGATTGAGGAAGATTTTTTGCGATGCGTTTTTGGTAAGCGTCGTCGAATCGGTAACCATCAAGGCAGATCCAATGCGGCTCAAATGCAGCCGCCACGTCGCGCGTGTCGGAGGCGTCTTGAGAATCACAGCGGGCGTTCCCCAGTTGGAACAGTTTGAAGCCTTCGGTTGTGATGCGCCTGATCAAACCTCCCGGCAAATCCCCGCAAGCGAACGCAACATCACCGTGGAGCCGTTTCCAGGCTTGTCCAAGTGCGATCATTCGCATGACATGTCCGGTGCCAATTTGTGGGCCGGCGTCAGCGCGGATTAGAAGTCTTAGATGACTGTCGTTCATAATTACACTCACTTTGCCATTAACGATTGAAAAGTACAGAAAAGTTCAATCGTTAAGCCTGACGGCTTGGTCATGCGGAGATTTTTAGCTCGGGTGTTGCAGCGGCGATCTCAGAGATGACGCTGACGACTTGCCGAACTTCCTGTTCACTAATCGTCGGGAAAATTGGCAATGAAATGATTTTTGAGTAGGCCATCTCCGCGTTCGGGCACGTTTCGAAATCTTCGCCCAGCAGGTCTTTGTAAAACGGATGCTGATAGACGGGTTGGTAATGGACGTTGACTCCGATGCCTCGATCACGCAACAACTCAAAAGCCAAGTCGCGTGAGATCCCGGTTTTCTCTTCATCCCATTGAACGACGTACAGGTGATAGGCGTTGTTTACTCCGGGTTTCTGTTCGAGCGGCTGGACGAAGTCTAACGGCTCAAGCAGCGAGTCATAAAGCTTGGCGATTTCATTGCGACGCTGTGTAAAACGTGACAGTTTCTTCAGTTGAGAATTGGCCAGTGCGCATTGGATGTCTGTCAACCGATAGTTGAAGCCCAGCGATTCCATGCAATATTGGTGGCGGCTTAGTTTTTCACGCTGATGATGATCCGTTGTAATTCCATGGTTGCGAAACGATCGCATGGCGGTTGCAGCACGCGTATCGTTGGTCGTGACGACACCGCCTTCGCCGGATGTGATTTGCTTAATGGGATGCATGCTGAAGCAAGTAAAGTCCGCCAAGCTCCCAACGGGGCGTTGATTCACGTGACCGCCCATCGAATGACAGGCGTCGGCGATCAAAATCAAATTATATTGGTCGGCGATTTCTCGGAGCGCTGCGTAGTTACATGGCTGCCCTGCGTAGTCCATCGCGACAATAGCCCGCGTCTGGTCGGTGATTCGAGCCAATACGTCGGCTGGATCGATCAGCATGGTCGTGGGGTCCACGTCCGCAAAAACCGGTTTCGCATTGAGGTAAACGGCTGCGTTGGCGGTCGCGACGAACGTGATCGCCGGAACGATGACTTCGTCTTGTAGGTCGTGTGTTCCGCTGCCGCCAGTTTTTGGTGTTACAGTAGCGGGATGTTGAAGTCGGTTTCTACACCGAGCCGAGCCGATTCCAGCAGCAAACATGGCAGCATGCAGCGCGGCCGTTCCGCTGCTGACGGCGACAGCATGCACTGATGAAGTTGCCTTGGCGAACGCAGTCTCAAACTTTTGAACCATGGGGCCGGTTGTTAGCCAGTTCGAATTCATCGCCTCGATGACGGCTTCGATATCGTCGGACTCAATTGTTTGTTTACCGTAGGGCAGCATGATCACCTCCCATTAAAGTTCTTGAGAATGTGAAGGCAGAACGGACGCGCAAGCGGAAGGTTGGAAGCGTCAAGCTGGCAACATCGCCAGTTGCGGAATCGAAGAATCGACTCGAATGAAAACCTGCCCATCTATTGGTGGCAAGGTTTTGTCGTCGTGGAATCGGCGAAGCAATTCGTACCAAGAACATCCATGTTCCTCGTGATTGTCTTTAAACTGAACAGCCTTTTAAGCTATCCCACCGATTGATTTCGGACAATACGAGATCGGCCCGCGAGCGATGCCAGCATTTTACGTCGCCAGAATTAGCCATTTCTCTGTCAGTATTCGATGGCTCGTTGCCGAGATGAGCGTGAAGAATGGGCGCAGACAAATGATGGGCACAGACAAATGTTCATTTGGTGGCCGATCGTGGATCAGCCCGACTTAGTTTTGCTGACCGCTAAATAGCTTCATGGCTTTTGATTTGAATCGGCCAGCGAGTGATTTCTTTTTTGGGCGGGCGAACAACGTTTGGCCTTTGAACTTCCCGTCAAACAGCCCTTCTGAAACGAAGTACTTGTGGGGAACCCCACGTGTTTGAAGCCAGAATCCGTACATCATCGCCCCTAGTTTCGGAAGTGGCGGCAGGTCTTGTTGCAACAATTGCATGACCTCGTTGTGGCTGTTTGGGCGATAGACGCAGCCTAAGTTTTGGTAGTAGCAGGAGCCCAACAGAATCGACGGACGTTCCCAAAACGCGGCTTCAATTCCAACGCTTGAGCCAAACGTGATGATGATGTCGCTTGCTTTGAGAAGTGCGTAACTGTCGATGGGTGACTCTGGTGGAACGATGGTCAAATTGGGGAAGTCCATGGCCAGCATCTTCGTTTTTGAGCTGTGCTCCACGTTCTTTTCGTTTGGGTGAACGCGTAAAGTCAATTGGATATTGGGTGCTGTCTTGAGCAGAGATTGAGCGATTTGGACAATGGCTTGAGATTGGTTTCCATAAATAGATTGCTGCCAACAATCTCCGATGGCCGCGAACTCGTCTTCCGATGAACAGAAGAAGGTGACGTTCTTTTTGGCGGGATTCCATTGGGTCGGTAGGACGCCTACGGTTTGGTCTTTGACGAATGAATGCCAACTCGATTCAACTCGATTGGCCCGGTCAAGAAAACCTTGGGTTGCGATTTTTTCGCGGTCAGGATTGCCTTCGCCATCGGCCCAGTAGCTTCTGATCAGCGCCTCCATCCCGTCACAGTCGTGCAGCATGTGGTTCTTGACCAGTTCATAATGTTCGCCGTTACATCCGCGCTCATGAATGAAATAATCGATATGTGCCGCCTCGCAGGCTCGCAAGATTCCTCGAGTCGCGGCGAAGCGACCGTTGTAAATGTAGACACGATCTGGCTGTTTTTTTTGGAGATAGGCCTTGGCACGGTTGAATGCCTGAAACCCCGATTTCAAAAACGAATCGATCAAATCGCGATGTTCAATCAGGTCAGGTTCTGGGTTGTGGCAAATCGAAACCAACGACGATAAAGCCGCATAGCCAATGTCGAAGTTCTCGATCTCGTACTGCTTTAATTCATCCACCGACTCAAACCCAAGCCGAACGTCATTCAATTGAATGGGCGTGGACGCGAAACTTTGGCAACTCAAAAGCCGTTGGGATGGCTCTAACAGTTCCAATCCCATTTCTCGGCGGCCAACGCACTGATTGCATCGTTCTTGGTCACGATGTTGGTTGAAATCACAGTTGGCCAGGCTGCCGAGGCAATTGATAAACTCGACCTTATCGCCATCGTCGAGGTGTTTCTGCGCGATATCAAGCTCGGTGTCAAAGTGCGGAACCACGGTCGCGTAAGGTGAAAAAATAGCGACCTTCATGGCGTCAATCCTGAATGACTGGGCGAGATACAACTGAACGGGACTTTATCCAATCTGCGCTCGCTCACCAAGCCGAGTCTGGCGGCGCTTTTACAGACTTGCTCGACGCGAGAGATCGCGTGGCCGTCACCCTCGGTTTCATCCTGTGCGGACGCCTAAAACGCTTGCCGAAAAGATTGGGTTCCCCATTCAAAATAGGCGTAAAACTCGACTTGCCGCTTTTTCCAACATTCGTCTATAGTCCGCCGAATATCGAAAAGTACGACCAGAAACCCAGAGAGGCCTGGTGCAAGATTAAGCAATCATTGCTTTTCGAATCATTGCTTTGCGAATCATTGTATTTCGGGGATGTGAATAAGGCTTCTGGGCGTGAGTTGTAGATTCACAACGTCACGCGGATTTGAGACACCATTCAAAACAGCACGTTAAGTTTATGTCGTTCGATGTCCCAAT
>CAZPTT010000039.1:0-41427 GCA_964589435.1 uncultured Pirellulaceae bacterium | reverse complement strand
GCTTCCTAAGTTTCTGTTTCCTAAGTTTCTGTTTTGCTTTTTTAGCCACGAAGTGGCGACCGCATATAGCCGCGCGGCGGAAGCCCGCGGTTTAGTTTGACTTGATAGCCAAAGCCACGAAGTGGCGAACCCGCAGCCAATGCGACCGCTCCTTCCGAGCTATACCGACTAGATCATTCATAGTCCACACGGCTCTACAAACCCCATGATTTATCAAAACCGACTCAACCAAAAGTATCGCTCGCTTTTCAACAGGCAAAATTTGCAAAGCCTGAACTAAATTCCCGCGGCCTAAGTTCCCGCATCCCATTCTATCGTGTCACTTAGGTAGCCCGAAAAATCTGGCGTCTGAGGACAAGATAAATAGTGTCTTACCCATGCATCCCGTTCATGCTTGGTTACTTCCAACTCCCAAACACAAGCGCACAATCCGCCTGGTGGCGGCGGACCAAATTCCGTGGGAGTGGCCAACGGTGCACAGAACAAAAAATGCCGCATGATGTCGTTGACCCATAAATCAACCAGCAACCAGACGTTTTCTTCGCCCGTATGAATCGTGATGAATCCATATTTTGGTACCTCCTCAACCGGCCAAGCTACGTTGTCACGAACGTATCCAAATGCCGCTGAGCAAACTTTGCTAGGAATGTCTGCACCATCTGGCGTGATCCCATAGACCTTCAACTGCCAACCCGAAATCGTTTCGATACCGATCAGCCAAGTTCGTCGCGCTCGATATGGCTCTATCAAACCTTCAATCATGCTTTTGCTTCTTCAGTCGAAAAGGATCTAATGAATGCATCTTTGCGGGCACTTTGGCGCCAGTCAAATTGAAACAAGCTCTTTCAATCAGCGATTCTCTTTCGGATCAGATCAAGCTCCGTCTCTAGCATCTCAAAGATTCCGTTTGAATTGGCCGTATTGAGGACTTGCTCATTCAACCCACCAATCGTCAAACACTCTTCGCCGATCGCTTTCAATTGATCTGGCTTCATCTCGCAAGTCATCGCTGCCAGCGAATGAAACAACGAAGACGAATAGGTCGCCGCTTTTTCAGCCGGCACACCCTGATGCTCGATCCAGCGGGCATTGGTCGCGACGAATTCAAAAAAAGTTGCCATCATCGCACTAGCACCTGAAAATGTCGAAAAGTGACTTTCGTCAGTTACGTCGATGACGGTTCCAATTTTACTTAGGAGCGGCTCGAGTTCAGGTGACGGAGGGTAAATCGGAAGTGGACCGACTCCGATTTCGTTTGGCGGCATGGGAATCAAACGGTGCACGCGAGTTGCTGGCTGCGCGATGGATTGAATTCGTTCGACAGAAATCCCAGCCACCAAGCTGACAATCGTCTGGTCGGCTGAGAAGACGAGCGACTCCAAGACCTCAATCGCCTGCCCCGGCAAGACGGCGATGAAGAGTACATCGACAGCGTCAACAATGTCTTGATTCTCAGGCTCGACAGTCACGTTCGTGAATCTAGCTGACAGTTTATCAGCACGCGAGCGACTGCGCGCCGACACAACGACTGGGTCAGTAAACGAACCATGCTCGACAAGCCCAACAATGACTGCTTCCGCAATCGCTCCAGTGCCAATGAATCCAATTTTCATGATGGTTGTCTCGCTGATCAATTAAACGCTTCGACCATGATGTCATATTTCACTCGATCGCACATCGGGTCGGCTGCCTTATGGAACGGTCAGAATAAGAACAGCAAATTCTAGGGCAGCAAGTTCTCGCCCGAATTGACTTAATAAGAATCAGCACAATTGACATTACTTGGTCATCAGCCAGAGGTCACAGATTACCATCCGATGATCTGTGTTGAGCGTCTTTTTTGCGATCACGGATTCGGCTTTGAATTCTGTAGTGATCCAAACCTGATCGATTCGTTGGGCCGGATAGTTGTTGACAATCGTCTTGCCCCACCCGCGACCTGCTTCAACATAGGCGTCGCGAAATGTTGTCCTCAGAAGTTCAAAGATCGCGTCGCCGGCCGGCGCATTGAAATCGCCGCCAATGATTGTCGGGGCGGTCGCTCCTTCCCGGGCGATCTCTTTCTCAATATCCGCCAACTGCTTCCTTCGCTCACGTCGATTCTCAGCGAACTCCCTCCAAGCACTTTGATTCCAAACATCGAATCTCAAAACCGATGGAATCAATCGTAGCCCTGCCACATTGAGATGCCCGCCACCAGTCAATTCCACGGAAGCAAAAACATACTCGGCCTCCAAGTTACCCGGAACCGGAAACGAATTCGCTGTGCCATTGACCAGCATGGAAGCGTCGGCGCTCCAAACCAGTGAGTAACCATTCAATTCAGTTTCGACCAAGTCTTCGAGAGCCTTTTTCGGTGGAGACTCTTGCATCAAAATAATGTCCGGGGTGTGATCGAAACATTCCCGGACTGACTTAATCGAAGAGCTGCAATTAATTGAGATCACTCGAACTGGTCGGCTGAGCTTCTCAATATCGACTGCCGCCGTTGCAACGCCGGTGTTGAGTGTTGCTTGATTTCGTGTTGCTTGATTTCGTGTTGCCAAGTGGCCGGCTTCCCAGGTTCCATCCGCCGGAACCAAGCCGCGAATCATACTTACCGGAGCGTCCCCTAATACAAATGCCGCTAACAACCAAGCGACCAGCAAAACCAGTCGAAACTTCTTAAAACATAAGATCCATCCTGAAACGAACAGTCCACAAACCAGCCACAACGCGACCGGAAAGATCGTCGCCATCATCAGGATGTCTGGGCGCCAACCATGAGAGACGACAAACAGGATCAGCGCCGCCAACGAGACAGCGCATGAAAAAAGAGAAACCGACTTTGCAATAAAGCCGATTTCTCTTGAAGATTTATCTGCATTCAAATTTTCGCTCATCCAACAATCGGCCTAGCTGTTCTTGCTAAGCAAATTCATGTAGTCCGAGGTAATCCGCAGGACTTCATCCAGGTAATAAGTCCGCTCGATTTCACGCGAAGGGATAATTTGCTTTTCGATCGCTTTCTCATCCTCTTTCTCTGCGTTCAACTGTCGGCGTCGAGCCAAGAACTTTTCTTGGTTCAGTGAAACCGACTTCAAGTTCTTTTGTTCAACGTAATGGTTGATCTTGCGAACCTGCGATGCGAAATCATCGGACGAATCAACTCGCTCTTTTGAATTCAATTGCAACTGCTTTTTAATGGCCTCATCAGCCATCGCGTAGCCTTTGAACGAAGCACGAGGAACTTGGTCGAATTCAACTGGATAATCCAGATCCGACTCGCCAACATCCATTTTGTCCGTGATCGACGGCAGAACCAAATCGGAAAGCACTCCACGTTTTTGAGTGCTGTCACCGTTGGGTCGGTAAAACTGCTGCATGGTGATCTTCAACGCACCAAAATCATTTGGTGGGTTCTTCACTTTGTAAATGATCTGGTTCAAGTTGATCAAACTCTGAACCGTGCCTTTGCCGTGAGTCGTTGTATCACCAACAACCAAGCCGCGACCGTAGTCTTGAACGGCTCCAGCGAGAATTTCACTGGCACTCGCACTGAATTTGCTTGTCAGTACAACCAACGGGCCGTCCCAAGACATTCCGCTGACTTCATCATTGTGCTTTTCGATATCGCCATAAGCATTTTTGACTTGGACAACCGGGCCTAGATCAATAAACAGCCCCGTGCAGTCGATCGCTTCACGCAAGCTTCCACCTCCGTTGCTACGCAGATCCAACACAACCGCATCGACATTTTTGTCCGTGAAATCGTCGAGAATCTTTCGGACATCGGTCGTCGTGCTACGTCCGCCGGCACCACCGCCACCCATGTTGGCATAGAAGCTTGGCAACTCGATGACGCCAATCTTGTTGGGTGAGCCATCGTTCTTGACACCTTCTTCGAAGATAACGCCGTGGGCCGCACTGTCTTCAAGCTTAATCTTTTCACGGACGATCATGACCGTGTGCAACTCTTCTTCATTTTCCGATTGAACGGAGAGCCGCACGACGGTTCCGGCTTTCCCGCGAATCATGCCAACAACATCGTCCAACTTCATCCCTGTGGCGTCGACAAAATCAGTCCCATGCTCTTCGGCAAGTTTACGATACAACCGGGCGCCTTCATCGTCGCCTTGGCCAACCGCCATGATCTTGTCTTCAACCTTCAAACCGCCCTGAGTCGCCGCAGCTCCGCCAGGAACAATGTTCTTGATAACGGTGTAACCATCATCTGTGGCCTGTAGCGTGGCACCGATTCCCTCCAGCTCCAAACCCATTTGAATCAAGAAATTTTCAAACGTGCCCTTGGACATATAAGAAGTGTGCGGGTCGAAGCTGGTTGTGACAGCCGTGATGTACATCTCGACAACATCTTCGGTGTCCGTCTGGTGCATCCGACGAGCAAATGAGGAGTACCGTTTTCTCAACTGTTCTTTCGGGTCAACTTTTTTGGCTGGTTTCTTGTCAGAATCAGCTTTCTCTTTGGCTTCTTTTTCCTTCTCGTCCTTGTCGCCGTTGAGAACGAGCAGGCTGTATTTGATTCTCTTCCGCCAAACTTCACGGGCTTCGTCATCGTTGCCTGCGTACGAAAGCAAGTCACGATCCGTGACCATGTCTTCGTCAATGGTAAAATCGTGTTCTACATCGACCAGTTCCGCAGCTAGCGCCGTGCGTTGGTCGACACGCTCAAGAAAGCGTTTGAACACAGAAAGAGCAGCCGAGAAATCACCGCTCTTCATTTGGTCGTCAAGATCCTCTTTCCACAATTCAAACGAATCGATGTCCGACTTAAGAAAATAGACCTTCATCGGATCAAGTGTTTTGATGAATTGATCGAACGCTCGAACGGAAATCGTGTCGTCCAACTTACGGCTGGAAAGATGATCCCGCTGCATCAGTCCGGCAACCATCTGCGAAACGACTTTGTCGTAGCGAGTCGGCTTACCGAGGTCGTCCGCGATGATACTAGACGTCGCGAAAACAGATACGCCAATCACGACGACGATGAAAAATTTCGCCAGATAGTTTCTGGTAAAATCACGATATGAATTCGCAACGTTGTCTGGTCGAGCAGAAATCGACGATTTTCGTTTACGCATATGTATTCCTTAATCTATTGCAGCGGGAGGACTTAGCCTTCGCATTCAACTCAATTTACTAAGAAAATCGTAGAGATTGCGAAGTGCTGAGGCAATACCGATCTGCTGGCGAGAGTAATGTGGTCAGCTAACAGTTTAGCAATTTTATCGAGGCAGCTAGAAATCTAACCCGAGTTAGACGTCGAATGTTTCGATTCCTATCACCGAAATCAACGCGCTCATTCAATCCGAAAATTCAAAATCTGAATCATTATTACCAAGTTTGCTACGCAAATACGGCTAATTACGTTCACTGGCGCAATAGAAGGCCGCGATAGAGGCTCGTCGCTTTCAAAGTTCAGTAATATTTTATATGTGTTAGAATGTGAGCCCTGACACTGTTCATCGACGTGCTCCTGAAATCAATTTACGATACGGATCTATTTCGAGTTGGACAGATTCCGTGGTTCACCAATTGAAATCAAAGACGTCTCTCGCGACTCACAATTGTTTTTGTATTCGGACGAACCCAACGAACTTTCAATCCAGATTGAAGTTCTAAATTGCCACACCTTCCTTTGATCATTTCTTACTTAACAGCTTCCAATAATTGATGTCGACAACAGCCTTTCTCTTAATGAGCGCCGGAGCCAATGTCGGCGCGCGATTTGAGCTTTCGCTACAAAAGCAGAACCTGTTGGGGCGCGACTGGCAATGCAAGATTGTCCTCAACGACCCGCAGTGCTCGCGCGTCCATGCGGAAATTTACCACGACGAAGACGGATGGTGGGTTCGCGACAATCAGAGCAGCAATGGCACACTCGTCAATGGTCAAACAATTGACCAAGCCCGATTGATCGAGGGAACAGAAATCCGAATTGGAGGAAGCACTTTTTCTTTCACAGAATCCGATCCAGCGTTATTGGACGCCACAGAAAATGTCGACGACGAATCACCCAGCGAACTTTCGACTGGGCAATTGACGATCGTGCTTGACAAGTCAATGAAATCATCTGACGGCGTTAGTGCGACGCTCGATTTTTTGAAGGGACAAGACTGGGGGCAGGACTTCTTTTTCCTATTTCAGTTGTGCGTAAAATTGCTCGCCATTGACGATCCAGAAACCGTCATCGAAACATGCATGAAACGTCTTGCCGATCGCACCAAAGCTGACATCACTGGTTTCCTGTGGCTTTCGGATGATGGAAAACTAACGCCCAAGCTGGTTTTCCCAATCGACCAATCGGACAAAATGTCGCTAGATTCCGACCTGACTCGGCGAGTGGTTTCTGAAAAGCATGCGATTCGTGTCGAGCACGATACGATGGATGCCGTCGCCGATTCAATCTGTGTGCCGCTTGTTTCAGAAGAAGAAGTGATCGGTGCGATTCACCTCTATCGTTCATCTCAGCCATTCCAGAATTCAGCGTTCGAGTTAGCGGTTGCCATGTCCAACATCATGGTACGCTCTCTCAATTCTGCCAACCGACACAGTTCGCTTGCAGCCGAACATTCGCGGCTAGTGCAAAAGTCTGCCACGTTTGATGAACTGTTGGGTGAAAGCCCAAAGATGCTTGAGTTGAAATCCAAGATCACTCGCGTCGCCAAAGCCTCAGGCTGCGTATTGGTGCGAGGCGAGAGCGGTGCCGGCAAGGAACTAGTCGCACGAGCGATCCACCGAACCAGCCCTCGCGCCAACCGACCGATGCTAAGCGTCAACTGTGCGGCGATCCCTCGTGACCTAATGGAAAGCCAACTCTTTGGACACAAGAAAGGATCTTTCACCAGCGCTGACCGTGACCATGTGGGCTGGTTCCAGCAGGCCGATTTGGGAACTCTGTTCCTTGATGAAATCGGCGAATTGACGCTTGAAGGACAAGCCAAACTTTTACGGACTCTTGAAGGGCACCCGTTCCTTCCCGTTGGCGGAACCGAGGAAGTCCAAGTCGATGTACGGGTTATTTGTGCCACCAACCGGGATCTGAAAGAGTTCGTTACCGAGAAGAAATTTCGGGAAGATCTTTTCTATCGTTTAAGCGTTTACGAACTTTACATTCCGCCGCTCCGTGATCGTGAGGGCGATATTCAAATGTTGACCGATTTCTTTCTCGATCATTTTCGGAATCAACACGGTAAACCGACGATCAAGCTTTCGAAAAAAGCCAACTCGCGTTTATTGGCTTATCAATGGCCAGGTAATGTTCGCCAATTGAGAAATGTGATCGACAGCGCGATCGTGATGGCCGAAGGCAACGAAATTGGATTGGCCGATCTTGGCATTCGCGACGCTTCTGAGAACGAACTCGAAACGCTACGTATCGATCACTGGGAACGAAAGCTAATTGGCGACGCACTCAAGAGAACGAGCAACAGTGTTCCCAAAGCCGCCGAACTTCTTGGCATCAGCCGCGCCACGCTTTATCGCAAAATCGATGAGTACAAAATCGAGCGCAAGTAACTCTGCCTCGAACCTGCGTGCCTTCAAAATCGATTCCCCTCAAGACCGGACTGAATTCAAGCTGCCTTGACAAGAAAGCTGCCGTCAGATGCAACGATGATTCTTAGAGTGTTCAAAATCCGAAATTTCAACGCCAAGACGCGAGGGCGCAAAGGAAGAGCGCGGGTTTCATACGGAAACTTTGCGACATTGCGTTTCTTTTTCTGAACGCCAAACTGCTCATTTGTTGAATTCATTTCTTGGCTGAATTTCCGAGATAAGCGGCCAATTTCTCCCGAAAAAACTTTTAGACTTTGTGCTTGACTGAGCATCAGAAACCAATACTATAAAACCAAATCTAAAAAACCAAACAAAAGATGGATTCTCAAGCGAGATCGTAGTTTTTGTTTCGCAAATCGCTTCTTGCGTTTTAACAAGGTGATTCAATGGCACGCCCCAAAGCGAACCAGTTGACCGAACGGGAACTGGAAATCATGCAAGTATTCTGGGACGACGGAGAGCTGACTGCTGCTCAAGTCCGTGAACAACTGGCGTCAACCGGACGCGACTTGGCTTACACCACGGTCGCAACGCTTATCAAAATCTTGGTTGATAAAGAATTCATTGAACAGACAACGGATAAACGTCCTTTCAATTATCAACCGACTCGAACATTTGACGAGGTCTCCGGCAACTTGCTAACTGAGATGATCAAAAAGGTCTTTGGTGGATCGCGTGAGCAATTACTTGTCCGGCTCATGGATCAGAAAAAACTCAGCAAACGCGAACGAGAATTACTTGAAACCGTTTTGAAGGAGCAGCGAAAATGATTCACATCGAGAATTTTCTTTTGCTCATTGGCATCCAAGCCATTCTGTTCTCGGCTCTGCTGATCGCAACCGTTTTGACATTCAAGACAATCCTCAAGAACCGCACGTCCAATCTTATTGCTTGCGGCATGCTTGTCCTGCTGAGTCTATGCTTGACGGCGTTTCTTCCTTTACCCAACTTTCTCGAATCGTGGCAAAGACCGACCGAGCCTCTTCAGCCTGCTCCGGAACCCCAACTCGTCACTCGACCAGACTTTGAACTTCCAGGTTCATTGGCGACATCCGAAGAGGGTAACACGTCAAACAACTTCGCAGTTAATTTCGGTGCCTTATCATGGCAAGAACAAGTTGCAGCGTTTACCCAACAACTGGGACGAGTGAAAGCCCGCCCTGCGACCACGACTCCAGGATTTCATTTTGGCTGGCAATCTTATTTCGCACTTTTTGTCGCAGCCGCGTTTATGCTTGGCCTGCTTCGTTTAATCGTCGCCCTCTTGGCGATCACGAAGCTACGCAAGTCGTCCATCGAAGTCCACGACGCTGAGCTAATCGGCACGCTCGCGATCGTTCAAGCAAGGCTCGGCGTCAACCGCACCATCAAACTCAGTGAAACGACCGAGACCAATGCTGCCCTGACGTTTGGCTGGGTACGACCGGTGATCTTGATTTCAACTGACTGGAAAGCATGGAATCAACAACAACTGGAAGCAACTCTCGCTCATGAGTTGGCCCACATCGCCAATGGCGATTTCTTACAACGGCTGATCGCTCAGTCAGCCTCAGTGCTGCACTTCTACAATCCGCTTGTTCACTACTTGTGCCATCAGTTGCGGATGGAGCAAGAACTTGCCGCCGATGACCGAGCTGCCGAAATTATCGGTGGCCGAAAGACTTACTTACATGCCTTGGCTGAGATGGCTTTGGCAAACGATTACCCGAATGGCCGACTGGCTCCAATGTTTTTGCCGACCCGCAAAACTTTTTTTCGGAGAATTGAGATGTTACGAACCCCTGAAGGCTTGAAAAAGCAAACATCAAAATGGTCAAGTTGGGTTGGTGTCGGATTCGTCATCCTGGTCGGCATTGCGATTGCAAGTTTGCGATTGCCTACGACGGCAATGGCTGATGGCTTGCCCGCTGCCACTGCCACTGCCCAATCTTCAACCACCGTTGTTCCAGATGAAGCGGCTCGATTGAGTTTTGTTGACGAGGATGCCGACCTGGTGTTGGTCACTCGCCCTGCCCGACTGCTGGACAACGCGTTGGTCAAAAAAATTGATAGTGAGATTACCAAACCTGAGAACCGCTCTGCACAAACGATATCAGGAACTAGATTTAACCAAATCACCGATGGCACCTCCAACACGATCCTGCTGGTCGAAGCGAAGCGAAACACGCACTGGGCCAAGCCGGAAGACATTCCGTTCCAGCTCGGTAAGAACGCTAAGGAATTTGGTGGCTTTCATCCGGACAAGTTTAACGTGGCTATCGCTGACGGATCGGTTCACTGGGTCGACGAGTCCATCGCAGCGGAAACTTTGAACTACATGCTGCAAAAAGCAGACGGCAACATCGTGACCTGGGGTTCCTGGAGTCAGTAGTGACCGCGACTCGTCCGAGCAACGCTGTAAACAATCCAGTCGGCCCGTCACGGGCCAGATGAGAGTCCGCTCCAGGGTCGGCGGTGGACTCTCATCTTTGTTTGCTTAGCATCGACATTGTTAAATTTTCACGGCTGAGCCGTCACGGCGAATACTCAACTTCAAATTATCAAGCCAAGATATCTTTCGCTACTTTCCCCGCGACATCGGTCAGTCGAAAATCACGTCCGGCGTAGCGATACGTTAGTTTCTCGTGATCAAGCCCCAGCAAATGCAAGATCGTCGCGTGCCAATCGTTGGTGTGCATTCGCCCTTCGACAGCTTCGTAACCATAGTCATCGGTCGCCCCGTAGCTAAATCCGCCTTTGACACCGCCGCCCGCCATCCACGTCGTGTAGCCTTTATTGTTGTGCCCCCGGCCAGACGAACCTTCCACATGCGGCGTCCGCCCGAACTCACCGGCCCAAACGACCAACGTGTCTTTCAACAATCCCCGCTGTTTCAGATCGGCAAGTAGCGCCGCGATCGGCTTATCGATTTGCTTCGTCTGCGCCTCCATCTTTCCCTTTAGGTCAGTGTGATGATCCCAACCAGAGTTGCTTAGTTCGACAAACCGAACACCTGATTCGACCATCCGACGAGCCAGCAAACATTGAGTTCCAAACGCGTTCGTCTCGGAGGTTCCAATGCCGTATGCATCTTTCGTTCGCTGCGTTTCATTGGAAAGATCCATCAGCTCAGGCATCGTCGTCTGCATTCGGAAAGCAAGTTCATACGACTGCATGATCCCCTCAACTTCCGGCTGATGCACATCACGTTTTAGCTTCGCCGCGTTTAGACGCTGCAAAAAATCAAGCTGAACTCTTTGAGATTGTTTATCGAGCCATTCATTCTCAACGTTTGGAATCGACGAACCATCATCGGCGGCCTGCCGACGTCGCCGTCCGCTACTAATCCCAGTCCCTGGATTCACTGCGGTTGCCTGATAAGCGGCTGGCAGAAAACCGCTGCCAAAGTTGGTGCCAGCTCCCTTCCCAAGAGCAACAAAACCAGGCAAGTCACTGTTCTCGGTTCCCAATCCATAAAGCGACCACGCGCCAAGGGACGGACGAATAAACTGAGCCGTTCCCGTGTGTGCAGCTTGAGAAGCCTGAATATGGCTCGCCTGCGAACAGTGCATTCCGCGGAGCAAACACAGCTCATCCGCCTGTTCACTCAAATTCGGGAACAAGTCAGACATCCACAATCCACTCTCTCCACGTTGCTTGAATTTCCACGGCGGAGCCATCAGCTTGCTGGCACGCTGGCCATCGGCGAGTCGTCCTCCATCCTTGATGAGTTTTGGTTTGTAGTCGAAGGTATCAACGTGCGAAGGGGCTCCCCCCATAAAAAGAACAATTACATTTTTGGCGCGGGGTGCGAAGTGAGTTTCTTTCGGTGCCAACGGATCATCGTCCGGCGATAGGTCACCGTAATTCAGGCCGCCGTAATTCAGTCGACCATTACCATTACCGCGGGCGGCCAAGGCATGCCCTGTCGCCATCGCTGCAAAAGCCAGCGAACTGAAGCTCGTTGAAATCGTCTTGAGGGCTTGTCGCCGATTCATCGAATTGACCATGAAGAACCTTTTTTCTTTGCAACAACGTCGCGAACTTCGCAACCACGTCGCTTTCTATTATTAAACTTGTACGTATTCCGAACTGGATATTGCGAACTGGATATTGAAAACTGGATTGCCAATCACACTGACTCAAACCCGGTTCAATTCAGGATTCGAAACTCGGCGCTTGCCATTAACGTCTGACAGAACACAGATAGCGTTGCAAGTTCCTTATCCGATGGCGTCGCGAATTGAGTCGTGACTTGCCGGCTTCGACCACCCGATCCATCGGTAGCTCGTTGACGGTTGCCTCGTCTCCCATTGCGAGTCGAATTCATGCCTCCAGTTGATCGAGATCCTCGCTCTGATCGGCGCGAACTCGAATTCTCGGCGGGCTTATTCGCCGCGGTTTGTTGTGGCGGAGTGAACTCCCTAAAAAACTTTTCGCTCGCTTTCAATTCCACTGCCGTCGCGGGGCGTCCGTAGACTTCGACGAATGCATTGCGAACTTGCTCCTCGGTCGTCTTGAATTGCTTGGCAAGTCGAACCGCCATCGCCCGCGACAGGTCTGACACGAACTCGCTGTTCATCACGTACAAAGCTTGCGTCGGAACAATGGATACCGACCTTGCGCTGCCCGAGGTAGTTGGTTCAGGAAAATCGAAAACGCTTAACGACTCGTGCAAAGAGTTACGAACGACCGACAAATATACCGATCGACATTTCGCACCTTCATCCAACGAGATGTTGCCTCCCGTTCGATCGAACCGCGTATCACCAACCCGGCTGATTCCAGAGGCCGATGGCGGTTGCAAGTCTAACTGCCCGGCAATCATCAGCATCGTATCGCGCATCGATTCGGCATCGAGTGTTCGTTGGTTCGCTCTCCAAACCATAGTATTATCGGGATCAATCGCATAGTTCTTTTTGCTGAATTCCGAGCTTCGTTGATACGCATCTGAGGCAACAATTTCGCGAATCAGTGTTTTGACACTCCAATCTTCCGCCATGAATCGAACGGCCAGATGATCAAGAAGTTGCTGGCTGTCAGGCTGAATTCCGGACAAACCAAAGTTGTTCGGAGTGCCAACGAGTGGTCGTCCCAGCAAGTGCATCCAGATACGGTTGACCATCACGCGAGCTGTCAAAGGGTTGTCGGTTGAAGTGAGTGCTTTCGCAAGTTCCAGTCGGCCCGATGATTTTTCGTCGGTGACTTCGAAATCCACGTCGCTGAGAATACTGACAAACCCGCGAGGGACTTCCTGTGCCTGATAATCAACTTCACCTCCAATAAGCACATGAGCATTGGCGATTTCACTGGCTTCTTGGACGCCCATTCCAAACGTTTTTTTCGTGCCATCTTTGTTGAGCTTGGCGAGTTCACCTTCAATTTTTTGGCGTTGATTCTTCAATCGAAGAAAATCGCTTCGGACTCTTTCATTGCCCGCCCGAACCCCCTTAAGCAACTCCAAACGCTGTTCTTGAAGTTGTTCCAGTTTTGATTCAAGTTGCGCGGCTGAAAAACGACTGTTCGACTTCTTGTCGACAATCGGTAGCAAAAGCAAGTCGCTCGGACGGTGATTTTGCTGACCACCGATCGTCCCGTAAAGTGTTTTCGTACTTTGGAAAATCCCCGCCATCGCGTAATAGTCTTCGGTTGGAATCGGATCAAACTTATGGTCATGACAACGAGCACATGCAACCGTCATCCCCAACGTCGCTTGAGTGACCGTGTCGATCTGCTCGTCAATCAAATCAGCATCAAAGATTCGGGGGTTTCTTTCGTCCAACCGCTTCGTACCGATAGCGAGAAAACCCGTCGCGATCAAATTCTTCTGCCAAACCTCATCGGTTTTTGCAGGCAACAAGTCACCAGCAATCTGCTCCAAGAGAAATTGATCGTAAGGCGTGTCATTATTGAAAGACTCGATGACGTAGTCTCGATACCGCCAAGCCTCGGGAAACGTCATGTTGATAACGCCCGCCGATTCAGCAAATCGAGCAACATCCAACCAGTGCCGGCCCCATCGTTCACCAAACTGCGGACGCGCCATCAATTCATCCGTCTTGAGTTTGACGGCCTCGTCTAGATCTTTATCCCAGGCCTTCTTAAAAACGGAAATCTCCTTAGACGTTGGCGGTAAACCAATCAGGTCATAGTTCAACCTGCGAAGCAACGTCATCGGATCGGCAGCCGGTGCAGGCTTCAGCCCCGCTTCAGCTAAACCCTCTGAAATCACGCTATCGATTGTTGCGTTCGATCGAGAGCTAGGTTTTTGGAAAGCCCAATGCGATTTCGCACTCTCGATGTCTTCAGGAGTAATCTTTGATTTATGTTTAAGCAGTTGGCGCTCCCGTGGATCAGGCGCTCCCATCTCGATCCAGGTTTTGAAATGGGCAATGACGTCATCTGGCATCTGTTGGCTTGGCGGCATCTCGTAGCCGTCCCAGTTGATCGCATCCCAAAGCAAGCTTTCGCTTAGATCGTTGGCCACGATCGCCGGACCACTGTCTCCGCCTTGAAGAAGCCCATCTCGCGTATCAACTAGCAACCCTGCACGACTGTCTCCCTGCTCAAGCGAATGGCATTGATAGCAATACTTCACCAAAGCCGGACGAATGTGCGTCTCGAAGAACTTGATTTGCGAGTCGCTGGGTTTCGGGTCTTGCGCTGAGACTGCATCGCAAAAGCAAAATGCACTAAAAGCGAGGACACAAAACGCAAATTTAACTTTGAAATTAGATGCGATCATCGAAGACTTCTCGATTGGTAGTTTGGCAGGCCGTCACTTATCTACACGCGACGGAGTCACTTTCAGGACAGCTTAATCAATCTGGCCATTTCGATATGCGCCACATAAATCGACAATGTCACTTACTTGCGAAGTTGTCGAACAAAAGCCGACAACAGCAAGCCCTTGGACGCAAAGATACTCATGCCTGAACAGATGATGGTGCTCATGGAGTTGGCGATTTCTAAACAAAAAATCGCAAGAAAAAAGCCCGAAAAACACAATTGTCTTTCGAGCTTTTGAGTACCGGCGAGAGGACTTGAACCTCCACGGGGTTGCCCCCAATGGATTTTGAATCCATCGCGTCTGCCAATTCCGCCACACCGGCATGGTTCGAAACTCAAATCGAGATCCGTTTGGCAAGACAAGATCTTACTCGAATGGGATCCTCCACGGCAAGTGGTGAATTGGGCTTTTTACGTTGCAAAACCCATCAGTTTTCCTGGGATATATCCAACGACACGGTACCCAAATACAAGCCGAATTAACTTCGCGAATTCATCCTTCTTATTCGCCACCCGTCTCCATCATCCATTCCACTGCACCCGTCCCAGCGCAAAAACAATTGCACCGGAGAATTTCGACTGCAACAATAATCTTCACTCTCGCCAATGCATGAGACCTCCCACATATTCGAGAGATTCAACTGAGATCGAATTCGCAGCTACTACAACTGCTCTCACACCCTAGTTCCTATCCAACAAACATCCCTTGCAAAGTTACAACCATGCAATACTCCAACCGGCCGCTTGTTCTATTCGTGTTGTCGATCTGCTGCTTCGGCCACGCTTACCTTAGCCATACTTCGGCGTGCTTTGCTCAAAACGATGCAAGTAAAAACTTGGCGATTTACGCCTCTAAGTTTGAACCGGCAACATTCGATGACATCAGTAATTGGGCAACACCTGCTGAGGTCAAACTGCTCAAAGGCACGGAAAAGCAATGGGAGAGCATTCAACTCAAATGGCCAACCGTAACGGTCGAACTTGGCATCTCGTCGCTCGTCGATGACGAAACACTTTCCGATCACTTACAAGGATTCAACGGATACGTTTATCAACGGTTGGCCAACAGCAAAATGGACAGCCACGTTTTTGCTTTGATCACGCAAATCAATCGCACCAAGCATCTATATACCATCCAAGCCGATCCAAACGTGCAGGATGAAGCGTTGCTAACGTTCGCCTCGAAGCTGGCAGCGTCCGAGCGTGCGATCGTGTTCGAGAGCGTCGCAGTTATGGACAGCGAGATGCGAGTATTGCTGGGGCCTGACAAAGACCAAGACGAAAATGCTGCTTTCCCGTTTTTCGAATCGGCCCGTCAACGTAAAGACCGCACCATGAAACTGATGGCGGACAAGAAACTAAAACCACTTGCTGGACTTCCGACAATCATTGCCGATGAGCAAGTTCAACTGCGTGATGCGAACGAGGTTGCTAGACGAGCGATCTGTTTGTGTGCCTTGGCGGCGGAGTCGGAAGCGGACAGCGATTTTGATGCGACGGCATTTCTCAAAAAACACGGTCTATTCAATTCACTGTCTCCGATGGAAGTGGCGTTCCTTAAGAACAAAAAACGAACCGCTCAGGAAAACTCGTCGATGACGTGGCGTTACGAAGCACTTCACGTTTTGCTTTGGTCACTCGGCCAAGTCGACGAAGTGGGTTTTCCGGATACCCAATCGGACGCCAAAATCTTGCTCAAACTTGCGTTGGACGATCCCCAGAAATTGCTTGCGGCTCCAAAATTGCGTTCAACAGCGGAACTGCTCGATCAAGCCGATGTTCTCTACCGCTGCATGTGGATCTGTCGCGATGCTCGCGGCCAAAGCAAACCGCCAGGAGGCTTGAGCACTTCAATCGTTTATGAACGACTTTATGCAATCAATTGGTTAGTTCGTCATGGCAATGCCGAATGGGACAATGTGCAGACTGATTCATAAGAACGGTCTCGACTGTTATCGAATCAGTCGTTAAGCTCGCAGCGATTCGAGCAGCGGCATTTTGAAAATTTGACGCGATGCAAAAAGGCCGGCTAACAACCCAACAATCGCAATGACGGCGAACATCATCCCAAGCTCCAGCCATGGAACGGATGCGTTGCCAACCAACCAATGAGGCAGCGTCGTAAATAGCGCGGCACCGATTCCCACCAGCAGCCCCATCACCAACAGAAACGTATTTTCCAGCAGCACCATCCTGCCAAGTCGCCCCTGGCTGAAACCAACAGCTCTCATCAACCCCAGTTCTGTTTTGCGTTCGAGGACACTCCTCAATTGAACAGCCGCCAAACCAAAAGTGCCTAACAGCAAACCAAGCGCACCCAACGTTTGAAAGGTACTAAGATAAGTGTTTTGAACGGCCATGAAATTTTCCAGCAGTTGCGGCGCCGATCGCGCATCGAAACCTTGATCGCCCAGTTGATCTTCCAGCTTGGCCACATTGCTAGATTGCCCTTCCAATCCCGAATTCATTTCCGACTCACCATCACGAATTAGGAAGTAGCGATATCCGGCCGTCGTCGGAAACACGCTTTCAAAATCGGTTTCTGACATGATCAAGCTGCCTTGCAAAATCGTGTTGGCAAGAAACCCAACGGCCTTGAAGTAAAACGTTTCGCCGCTGTCATATTCGACTTTGCGAACCGTTCCAGGCAAATAGATTTTCAAACTGTAATTGGCCGTGTTCTTGTCAAGGATCACCGGAATCGGATCCTCTTCGGTTCCTGCATGAGGCGCGTCCGAATCGAGCAAGTGCCACGCGTTCTTCTTGACGGCTTCATCGCCACCGACCGAACCGCCCCACGCGAATTGCAACGCATCGGGTTGATCGAATGAGTTGACAAAACTGGTCGGAACTCCCAATGCACGAGGCTGAGTCGATTGATAGAGGTTATTGCAACTGGCATCCTCACCCGACTTGTACCGAATCGAAACGATCTCGGTTCCGGCAGTCAACGCATTGGCGTCACCGAACACTTCGGTTTGGCCATCGGAAGAACTTAGATCGTAAAATATCGGCTGACTGCTTTGCGCCACCCAATCAAAACCCGCGGTCCCTTGCTCTGTAGGCGCAAGGCGAAATGCACTCACGGCCGCAATCAAAAACGCCGCCACCGCCACCAGGCCGATCGTCAGCGTACTACGAAGCGGGTTTCGCTTCGCATTCATGATCGCCAGCGAAGATAGTTTCAAAGAAGTCGCTTCGTTGGCGTCGGCTGGCTGTCGCAACCACCGGAGCACCAATTGCAAAAGCGCCGCCAGCACCAAAAACCCGGCTCCCATGAAGGAACCAGCTTGGGCTTCGCCTGATAACCCGGTCGCCAGCGCTGCCAGCCCAATCGCTAAGGCAAACAAAATGATCGGCAACCAAGCGATTCCCGACTTGGCATTCTTCGCATCGACCTTCGCCTCAATTTGCCCAGCCAAAAGGCTGCGGACATTCTGTTTTTGCGCTGAACGCAAACTCCATGCAATCGTCCCCACGCAAACCAACAGTCCGCTCAGCAGTCCAATCATCAAACTGATTGGTGAAAGATTCATCTGCAAAAATGGGCGCGAAATGGCACCGACCCACCAAGTTGAAAGTCCCAAAATCATGAACCACGCGTAGCCAATCCCGAGAACCACTCCAAGAATCGCACCGGCAACCGACACAAGCAACATTTCAGACAGCCAAACGTTGCGGATTTGTTTTGATTCAAAGCCTGTCGCACTGAGAATTCCAACTTCTGAAGCCCGTTGCTGAAACGCCAGCCGAAACAACAAGGCGACCAGAATCAACGCCGATCCGATCACAAACATACTTAACGCTAGAAATAAAACATCGAACGGAGTCGAGCCCGACGAAGCCGCCAGCCCTTGTTGTTTAATTGGAACCAACTCAATTCCTAGCGCCGATTGATTCACGCAACAAATTTCGCGCAATTGGCTTTCCAACACAGCTCGCTCGCCAGCCAAAATAGGAATTCGCAAACTGGTAACCTCGCCGAACCGGCTGCCCCAAAGTTTTTGCCCCGTCTCAAGTGACACAAAAGCTTTGGGAGTCGTCCGATGATTGCTCCAATATTGATCATCTTCAGAACGAATTCGATCGGCTGTTTCGAATGGGAGATCCCAATTCTCAATCGACTCAGCGTCAGTTACACCGGGAACTTCGGGTGTTAAATCCGGATCGTTAGCAAGCGTTGGCATTTGCACAAACACCGCTGGCTTCACTTTCCCACGACGCCTGTACTCGTATGGCTCGCTCGGTTCAGTCAACCGAGCAATATCCACGAGTTTCAATTCAACTTCGCGACTGACTTCCTCACCATGAGTCGTCTCCGGCTCGAAATAGGTCACAATCAGCGCGTCGCCAATCTTGACCTCCAAATCATCAGCCGCCCATTTGTTCAACACGATCTCGCCCGTACCCAATGGCTTAATCGAATCGCCACTTACAGAACTTTTGGGTTGAAATGATTCATCGAAATCGATCGAGGCAACCATCGAGAATGGGACACCACATTCGGTGCCGGGCAAACGAATATCGTTGGCCAGATAAGTGAAAATCGGTTTGGCCGACGGAATTTCCGTTCGGACACTTTCAATAATGGCATCACCGAGAACCATTTTGTCAGAGAACAAACTCCAATAATCAAACACTTGCTCTGGCTTCTCACCGCTCTCACCGTTGTCAAATTCTTGCTTGACGTGCTTCAGCGTCAGCCCAAAATCCTCCAACGAAAAATCAAGATCCTTAATTGAGGTTTCGCCGTCAACGAGCGCTGGTTGCGACTGGTCTCGATGGAGAAACAGCACGTTGGCTTGTTCGACCTTGGTTTTGTGTTTCAATACCGTCCGCGAAAGTGCATCCTGCAAAAGTTTAATGGGAACATAGATATTGAGTGGATCAGCCTGTGAAGGGTGAAGCCCGAATCTTCCCAACCCCTCCGTTGGAACGATTTTGGTGACTTTCAAATCAACCAGACTTTCGATTAGATCGTCCTTCTTCGCCAACGGACTGTCAGCGGGCAACTGATCTTGTTTGGGAATACGAAGCGTGACCTGCGCGGTTCCATCGACAACTTGCGCTTCGGTGATTTGCAGGTCGTCCGCCAAAGCCTGATTGATGATCGCGGACTCACCGACCAAGTCTTTCTGATCGGGCCTCAAAGCCTCCTCGCCAAAATCCCAAAATGCAAGCTCGATCCCCAGCACGGCAACGTTACCGGCGCGTCGTTTCGATTCTGAATCGCCAGTATCAACGGTTCCACCCGGAAACAAAATTGCGGGCGACGCAAGGCTGGAGCCTTCGACGGATTGGCTGCGGTCAGCGGCAAAGAAACCTTGCGAGACAACCATCTCGTCAATGTCACCCAATCGCTCGATCGTCAGCGCACGCAGACTGGTTCGCATACTGTCGCCAACAATCAACGCGCCTGTCAGAACAGCGGTTGCCGCTGCGACGCCGAGCGCGACGGCTAAATTGGTTCGCCAATAGTACTTCAAGCTTTGGATTGCGATTTGCCAACGTGTCATCGTGAAAGCTCTTGGTTGGAGGGAATGCTTTTTTGCTGCTTGAAAATCTATTTTCTTTAAACGAACTTTCCGCTTTGAATCGTCGCCTGTTTTTGAAAGGTGTCGGCGAGTTTTTGACTGTGCGTGACGCAGATCAGAATCGTGTCGTCTTGCTTTTGCAGGTCAAGCAATATCTCTCCGATCTTTTCCGCATTGTGTGGATCAAGGCTGCCGGTGGGCTCGTCCGCCAATAGCAAAACTGGAGTCCTGATCAACGCTCGGGCTACGGCGACACGCTGGCGTTCGCCACCAGAAAGCGCTGCCGGTCTGTGATTGGCTCGATCCGCTAATCCAACCCGTTCGAGCAACATCTTGGCCCGCTCGACAGCCGCCGAATCCGTTGGCCCCTGAGCCAAAATCGGGATGAGCACATTTTCAAGCGCCGACAGTTGCGGCAACAGGTGGTGCTCTTGGAAAACGAAACCGATGTGCTTGTTTCGAAAATCAGCGATTTTGTTTGGGTGCACGCTTCCGACATCTTCACCCAGCAAGGACACCGTCCCCGATGTAGCCGAATCCAACGTTCCAGCTATATGCAAGAACGTACTCTTACCGCTGCCGCTGGGGCCGACCACCGCCAAGTTTTCACCGCGATTGAGTTCGACGGAAACGCCGTCCAAAATTCTTAGTGGTTCAGTCGGAGTTTCAAATTCTTTGACAATGTCTTGAGCAACAAAATCAGCCATAGTTTTCCAGTTTTTAAAGGGACGATCATTCGTCTTGCGCAGAAATTGAAAAGAACCGCGACGCCATTGTAGAACATTTGCTTCAAGTGTTCGCCGACTTGAACCAATCGAGACAGTTCCTTGTCAAGCATGAGGCATTCTGGCGGTCAACCATTGCATCTCGTCTGGCAATGACCTAATGATTTTCCAGCAGCGCTAAACAACCAAGCCCGTAAAACGAATACTCGACATCGTGGGCCTCGTCCCAAGCCGCCGCCTGGAATCCGCCTTCGTCTCGCTGCATCTCGTTAACAAACTTTCGATAGGCTGGAATATCGATTTCGTCGAAAGCTTGTAAGTCGATCAACGTCAGTCCGCCAGTAAATGAACTTAGCAGATCTGCAATTGGAATCCGTGTGTTCGCTCGCAAACCGCCTTCGCTTGTTTGCATTTCAACTAGAAAATCGAGCGTTGTAGCAACCAACTCTGGATCTTCGGCTTCATCAAGAGCACCGAGAATTTGCAGACAACCTACAGCTGCCGCCGACGGATTGGTGCCGGCTCGTTTACTCGCGCGAATTTCTCGCCAACCGCCCTCCTCTTCACGCTGGGAATCGAGAAACGCGACAACTCGTTCTGGCTCGGGGATTGGCTTCTCAATTAGCTGCAAAACCAGCAGCACGAGAAAGGTGTGATAGGTACTCCCGGCATGACCTTCGGGAGCTTTCGCATAGCCACCGTCTTCGCGGCGAAGTGTTTCGAGAAAATCGGCGACTTGGCTGGGCCAGTTCGGATCCGCTTTTTCAAAAATGTCAATTCCCGCCGAGACCTTCAACAGATTGGCGGCGTAGAACAAGGAGAAGAAGTCGACGATCGTTTGATGGCTATTTAATTGCGATCGCAAAAACTCAGCCACCCGCTGGGCAACATCGCCATAAAGTTCACCCAAGATCGACAACCCACGCATTGCGAAAGTTGTGTAGTAAAGATCACTGCCACCCTCTCGACCCGCAAAGCCACCGTCGGCTTGTTGAGCTGCGAGGAAATAGTCTGTGTGAATCTGACGAGTCTGCTCGGGCAGTCGCCCAACGCCTTCTGATAACCGAACCGTCAGTTGTTGGAGGTAGATGGACATGAATAAGTCAGAACAATGGCTTTATGAAATGGGACAAGGTCGGAACGAACTGTCTAGCATCAAGTTGATTGATTGGGCTCGATCTTGCTGCAGGTCGTCACTGTGAAAAACTCAATCGGCAGCAGAAACGAACGGCTTCACCGCATCCACAAATTTCGCAGGAATCGGAACGGACTCGGGACGCTTGCCATGTTCAAATAAACAGCAGACCGCAGTAATTGTTCCGTCGGCAACGGGTGTTCCATCTCGAAAAAATTCGAACGAGTAGGTCATGCTTTTGGTACCGATCCGAGTTACCGAAACAAACACGTCAATGATTTCTTCGAATCGAATTGCGTTTCGGTAATTGCACTCAGCATTGACGCGCGGCCAACTAACTTTTTGGCCATCGATTTCACAAATCACGCCAAGCCCAATCTCGCGTAGAAAAGCGTGTTCCGCTTGCTCCATGTAAGCGAAGAAATTCGAAAAGTGGACGATGCCGGCCATATCCGTTTCGCGAAACTCAACGCGGCGACTGATCTTGAATTTTTCGGACATGCAATCGACTGACTTCGAAGTTGATACTGAATAGCTGAAACAAAAAGTTGAAACGGACTTCACAGGCAACTCAGATTCGTTGCCCGGAACCAATGAACGCCCGAACCAAAAAAAGCCTGCCGGGCGAAACCACCTGGCAGGCTTGTTGTATTTGGTTTGAACCGTGACCACTAGTCGCCTTTGAACGGCAACAGAGCCATGAACCGAGCTCGCTTGATGGCTTCGGTGACGGCGTGTTGGCTGATTGCTGTGCAACCGGTTTTACGACGACCAACAATTCGGCCGTGGCGATTGACTAGCTTCTTCAGCAACTCAACGTCTTTGTAATCGACGTACATCGGGCTCGGACGCTCACCATCTACGTAAAGTGGATCCTTACGTACTGTACGGGTTTTCGTTTTGGCTTTTCGACGAACCGATTTTCTTCTCATTTTACCCAAGGAACCGCAACCTCTACTGTTGAGTGACAACGTCACTGGAACTTATTAATTGACTCGCCCAGTCTGATCTTGCGAACGCAAAAATCGTTCATCGGACTGGGATCTTGATTTGTTGGCAATCGACCTATTATGCAAATTGACCATATAGCCGCAACCCATTTTTTCAGGGGAATCTGGTCGAATTGCGATTTCTGGCGTGAATTGCCGCCAAAGTCGAACTTCATGGGTTTTTCTCTAACATGGTCGACCGAGATTCCCCCCATCTCCACCGAAATGTGCCTAACGAGCGAGCCCAATGGAACACACATGCAGCCCAGATTGATGCCTCCAGCACTTCTCAACTCACGCGTCTGCACGCAATCCGACCGATGGCCGAGGCGATCCAACCATCAGCCTGTACCGATATTGAGCCTGACGGGCAACTCACAAATAAGCTTTCGCTTTGATCATAGCGCGTTGACCATTGCGCGTTGGTCATGGCGTGTTGGGCCAACCAGCCAGACTTCCACTAACAGAGCATCACACTTTTAAATCCAGTCTCCAATCTTGATGCGATTGGTGAAGCTGCGAACGTCGGCGACCAAAGACTGGTGAGTGTTTTTTTTGCATGTTATCATCCTGAATCGAGTATCAGTTTGCATTGATGCCAAACGTGTAGCTTGTCCTTAGTCCAAAGTAGAACGAACATGAAACGAAATTTCTCGATTGCGGCTGTCCTTCTTTTTTCGGCGGCATTGATTTTCACATGTGGTTGCGAGAACGCCAGTGTCGAAACTGCCGGTGGATCTTCTGGCGAAGGTAGTACTGCGACCAGCGGCGAGAGAAAATTCGTCACTGTTGGCACAGCTCCCGCCGGTGGTGCCTTCGCACCCGTTGGCAACGCGATTGCGAATGTCGTTGACGAACGGAAAGGCGATCTCAATTGGGTCGTTTCGCCGCAAGGCACCAAGGGAACTCAAGAGAATATTCGCAAGCTTGAAGCAGGCGAAATTGAATTTGGAATGGCAAATGCCGCGATTTCATACTTTGCCTCAAAAGGCGAAGGCGACTGGAAAAAACCGTTCGACGTGAGAGCCGTTGCCACACTCGCGCCCAACGTTGGCGTCTTCGTGACAACTGCCAGTTCCGGCATCAAAAAGATCTCTGACTTGAAGGGAAAGCGTGTTGTACTTGGCCCAGCCGGAGCAGGATTTGACTATTTCCTTAAACCACTGCTTGAAGCACACGGCGTTTCTTACGATGACCTGACGGTACTCAACGGCAACTACTTTGCAGCGGGCGATATGCTGGCCGACGGCAAAGCGGACGCTGCATTCATGGGCGGGGCGATTCCGATTCCAGCCGTCACTCAGCTTTGCGCTTCCCAAGATGTTGTGTTCATCGAACTGGACGCAGACGCACCGGAGAAGCTGAAAAAGTACCCGTTCTACTTTCCCGTTCCCGTCAAAGCAGACGCCTATAGCGATCTGGAAAAAGACCTGACGGGAATCAACGTTGGCAACATGCACTTGATTACGCACGCGAAGGTTGATGAAGATATGGTCTACAACCTGACAAAGTTGATCTACGAGAATCGCGAACAAATCGCGGCCAAGCACCCCGCGGCAAAAGCCCTGAATCCCAAGAACGCCATCCGGGACACCGGTACTCCGTTCCATCCCGGCGCAATCAAGTATTACAAAGAAGCGGGTATTTGGCCGGACGCCGAGTAACATTGGAGTCGCGAATGAAATCGGTGATGTTGAATTGAAGACGCCGAATGAAAACGTTGAAGCTAATACTTCGTCACCCAGGTTAACTTTACTGCCATGCTCGGACGTTTTAACGCGTATCAAGAAACCGTCTATAACGTATTGGCGATTCTTCTTTCTGTGTTCGTGTTGGCAGCTGTCAACATGAACTTGTTCGACGAGCAGCCCAACCTGGCTCTCTTCGGTATGCTCGGAGTCTTGCTGGTTTTTCTCAGCAAGCCACTAATCAAAGCGTGGCAAGACAAATTGCCTTTGCGGATCGTCGACATGCTGCTCGTCACCGCGACAATACTTGTTTTCGGATACGTTTTTGTACAAAGCGACCGGCTGTTCGAATCGTTTTGGATTGATGGAACGCTCCTCGGAGATCGTGCCGGAAACGAGAAGCCATTGGACTACGCCGTCGCCGGAATCGGCTTGCTGCTCGTCCTGGAAGCGACCCGTCGGGCAATTGGCTGGACACTACCGATTCTGTGTTTGATTTTTGTCGGTTACGCGTTGTACGGACAAAGCATGCCAGATTGGCTGTTTCCTCACCGTGGATCTTCATGGCAACAAATTGCTCAAAAAACGTTTTTGCAATCCGGGGGTGTTTTTGGAATCGCACTTCGAGTCATGTTCATGTACGTGTTCCTGTTCGTGCTGTTTGGTACGTTGCTCGAACAAACGGGAGCGACTGGCTACGTGATTAAGTTTGCTCGTAGCCTGTTTAAGAACAGCTCGGGCGGCCCGGCCAAAGTCGCTGTTGTCAGCAGTGGATTGATGGGCTCACTTTCTGGAAGTGCCGTCGCCAACACAGCCACCACCGGCACGTTTACGATCCCCCTGATGAAGAGTTCTGGATTTACATCTGAATCAGCGGCGGGCGTTGAGGCGGCCGCAAGTTCCGGCGGCGCGTTAATGCCGCCCATCATGGGAGCCGGTGCTTACATGATGCTTGAGATGGTTGAACCCGCGGTCACCTACATCGAAATTATCAAAGCCGCATTGATTCCGGCAATTCTTTACTACGTTGCTTTGCTATTGACCGTCCACTTCCATTCAAAACGAATCGGAGCGGAAGCTGAATCAGCAAGCGAGGTCGACGCTGACGAACCGATGTCGATTTATCAGGGGATGGTCTTCTTCGGATCTTTTGTGATTCTGATTGCGATGCTAGTTGCCGGCTACACGCCGTTTCGAGCCGTCAGTGTTAGCTTAGTCGGGATCCTGATCCTAAGTATTTTCAGCAAGTTCACTCGACTCGATCACAGGAAAATCGCCACCGCGTTAGTGAGCGCCGGCAAAAGTGGCATGGCGCTAATCGTGGCCGCGTCGTGTGTCGGAATTATCCTGGGCGTTGTCGACTTGACGGGACTTGGAGCATCCCTACCAGCGAAAATTCAGGCCTTCGCTAACGAGAGCGCGATCCTGGCTTTACTCTTACTAATGTTCTCGACGATTATTCTCGGAATGGGTTTGCCATCAGCGGTTTGCTATTTACTGATGGCAATCTTAGTGGGATCCGTGCTGCAAACACTCGACACGCCACCGCTGGCCGCGCACTTGTTCATTTTTTACTTCGGCATGATGTCGATGGTAACACCGCCGGTGGCGCTCGCGGCTTATGCGGCGGCGGCGATTGCCAAAGCCGATGTGATGCGAACCGCGTTTTCCGCGTTCCGCTTTGCGCTGGTTGGTTTCGCATTACCATTCGCGTTTGTCCTCAAACCAGAACTATTGATGCTGACCAAAGACAGTCAGCCGGCCAGCTTCCTGATGATTGCTGCCACCGTTGGCATCACGCTCATCGCGATCTGGGGACTTGCCGCGTCCATTGCCGGTTTCGCTTTTCAACGAATTGGTTTTGCGTTTCGAGCCTTCTTGCTCGCACTCAGCCTCACCGTGTTCTTCACTCGCTGGCAAGACGTCCAGTTGGTCGCACAGTTGGTCGCTGCCGGCCTGATCATTGTTTTGCTGGCCATCAACTTTCGGTCACCAGGTAGCACGAAAACGGACAACCCGCCGTCACCCACAACGGAAACGTCTTAGCACGAACTGCAATCTCGCAATTCTACATCTCTTCCCAAACGGTTTGATACGACCCGAGCGATTCGACGTATTCAAAAAATTCGCGATAGAATTCGTCAATCCCTAACGTCGCGCTGTCACCGATGACAATCAATTTTCTTCGGGCCCGAGTCAACGCGACATTCATCCGACGTCGGTCGGCGAGAAAACCAATCTCATTGTCTCGATTGCTTCGGACAAGCGTGATGACGACGGCTTCTTTTTCTCGGCCTTGAAAACCGTCGACGGTATCGATCTCTAAGCCCTGCCCGTCAAATTGATTTCGCAACAAACGAACTTGGGCGGCGTACGGCGCGATCACAGCGATGTCCTTGGTCGACACCCCAGATTCCAACAACCATTGAACCTTCTTAAGAACTAACTCGGCCTCTTTGGGGTTTCGCTTACTCAAGCCCTCCGGCTCTAGCTCCTCTTCCCAACCAGCTCCAGCGGTATCGATGAAGGTGACGGTCTTTTGAGTAAACTCGTTGTCACTGACGTCATCGAGGTCGGGCAACTTGTGACCGACCACTGACTCATGGGCCTTTAATTCGCCATCGTAAAACTGAGTGGAAGAAAAGTTCATGATCGATTCGTGCATCCGGTATTGCACAGTCAACATTTTCGCCACGTCGTTGCCATACAGTTCTACCTGACGTTCCATGAGACTTTTTGCAAATCCTTGCCGGGCGGCTTCGGTTGACAGCACCGTCGGCGGCAACTGCTGATGATCACCGGCCAATACGACCTTGTCACAACGAAGTAGTGGAACCCAACAACCGGGCTCGGTACTCTGGCAAGCCTCGTCGATCACCGCGAGATCAAACCAGCGGTCGCCCAACAGATCTTCGTTGAACGTCGTTGTGGCACAGATGATATGAGCTCGATCCAAGATCGAATGAATGGCTTGCTTCTCCAACATTCTTGCATCGGCTTGCAGTCGTTTTGCTTCCCGTCGCATTTCCTGCCGCTCGCCGCGTGGACGACTGGCCCGAGACCACTTGTTTGACTTGCGAAAAATGGTTTCGGCTTCACGCAGCATTTCACGAATGACCGCCATGTTCTCCTGTTGATCCACCAATCCGTCGAGTGAATGAGTTCGCAATCGCTCGGCAACGCGAGCCGGATGGCCGATACGGACAACTCGCTGGCCAGCATCAATTAGCCGCTCAAGCAAATTATCAACCGCTGTGTTACTGGGCGCACAAGCCAGAACTTTCTCGCCACGTTTCACCGATTGAATGATCAACTCGACAACCGTCGTCGTCTTACCCGTTCCCGGCGGGCCGTGGATAATCGCCAAGTCTTCAGCCGCCAGGGCAAATTCGACGGCAGATTCTTGGGACTCGTTAAGTCGCGTTCTGTATTCGATTTCCAGCTCACGCTCGGAAAACCGAGGCTTCTTAATTCCCATCATTACCGACCGGAGATGTCCAAGGCGGCCGCGAGAATCCTTCGCTGTCATGATGGCGGCCAACTGGTGCTGCCGGGTCACCTCATCCGCCGTCAGATCAATTCGGAACGTGTCAGTGGCTGGCCATTGATTCATCGAGACTTGAAGCGAGTCTCTTGTCTTGCGGCTAACCACGCCGGATTCTGGCCGTTCGCTACTTTGGCCGAATGCGGACACCACGACCGGCGAGCCGACTTTTAATCGATGCCAGGGCATCGGCAGCGTTTCGTTGCGCCGTTTGAACGTCACCAATTGCTGACCGCCCAATCCGTGAATGTGATCCGTGACAACGAGATCGAGAATTGACTCGCCGGATTTTTCTGCGTCGGCAGCATTTTGTTGCTTGCGACGCTCTTCCATTCGGGCAACTTCTGCTTTGGACTCCATCGCCAACCACTCGGCCATGTTGACGAAATGAGTGTCGACTTCATTGGAAGAGAACTTGCTGCGTTTGCGTGATGACATAGAAAGATGCTTTGAGGTAGGCCGTCGAAACGTCGCGAAGAATTAGGGAAAGGTTATCGAGGGGAGAGTATCACAGCTGAAAGGTTCAGGCGACACGAAAAACTTGGCTAGAGTCCTTTCGTAAGCGTTTGTCTAATCAGTAGCGTTTTACTGTGCAGCTTCGTAACAGATTCGTACTCGAGACATTTACTCGAAACACTTGGGACAGTGCCTTATGTTCGGAATCACCACGAATCGAAGCCGTCTTACTTGAAAAACTTTTTCAACGTTTGTTCCGATGGTGGCTTGGTAATCAACGAAGTTACGACCATCGAAATCAAGGAGCAAGCGAAAATTGCCACGACCGGCATGATCGGCATGCCTTCGTCTCCGATTGGAATTGTGATCACATAGCCTCCATCCGAACCCCAGCCCGATTTCTGAAACAGATAAAGCCAACTTCCGAGCGTTGCCAAGATTCCTGACACCGCACCGGCGGCGGTCAAACGTTTCCAGTAAAGAGCAGCGACGACGATTGGGAACAATGCGGCGAATCCAGAAAAGCACCAGACTCCCATCGCAAATACGCTTTTCGAATACGACTGAAGACTGAGATAGTAAGTCACTCCCACAATCAAGATCACGAAGGAGCGGGCAATCCAAACCATTGCTTTATCTGAGAATCTATCTTTGCCCAAGTAATGCTCAACGACGTCGTTGGTGAACATTGAACCGATGCACAAAAATTGGCTATCCAAAGATGACATGATCGCGGCGAGAATTCCGGCGGTCAGCAAACCGGCCACCACAGGCGTCAATTGCGACTTAACAAGGAATGGAAGAATTGTGTTGGCATTGGCCGTCACTGGTGCGGGCAAACTGATCGTATGAGCCCAGACACCGACCAAAACACAAGGCACCCAAACGATCATGATAAAGATTGGATGGCAAACAACTGGCAAGCGAAAGCTCTTCGCCGATTTCGCCGTCAGCCAATGTTGAAAGATATGAGGAAACATGCCGACCGAAAGCGGAATGAACATGTAAGTGAAGAACTTGGTTTTCGACATCGAGACTCGAGTCGTTTGTTCTATATCAAGTCGTGCAGTAATTGCCTTCAAGCTATCCATCAACGTCGCACCACCTCCAAGCTTATTGGCGATCAAGACAAACGTCACGACGCCCAAAACCATAAAGACAGTCGTTTGAAATGCGTTGGCCCAAGCCGTGCCCCGCATCCCACCAAAGAAAACGTAGACCAGAACCACGACGCAAACGATCAATGACCCTAACCACGGCGGCACACCACCGCTTAACGGCGTCGGATTTCCATCAGCACCGATCGCCTGAAACATTGCTAAATCGGGAAACGCTCCGGCTGTCATGGCTTGGATCGCGCTACCCGATGCGATCACTCCCAGCAGCAAGTAAGGAATGATCAGGCCCACCAAGATTGGAAACAGCAGTACGCCAACAAAATCGCTTTCGAGACGATCCCGAAAGAATTGGATCTGTGTTGAATAACCATACTTGCGACCAAACCCATAGATCTTCACGCCGATGACGAAGAAGCAAAGCGAGTGGATGATCCCACTGCTCGAAGCCAACATTCCATAAACACCGATACCAGATTTGTAGGCTTCGCCTGACGAACCGACGAGTGCGAACGCCGTCATCGTGGTTCCAAAAAGACTCATCAACAACAGAAAGGGGCCGATGGAATGGCTTGCCAGAAGATAATCCTGCTTCGTCCCACGAAAGGATCGACTGGCGATGAATCCCAAACCGAGAAGCAGCGCGAAGTAGATCACGATCATCAGTAAGCGTATTTGTCCGGGATTCATGACGGCTCTCCCGCATTGGAAGCGTTCGCGGTCGCACCGGATTTCTCTAACGCATCAATTTCCTCGCCAAGATCTCCGTGTAGATCTTTGGGCCAAGCAAAGGTGCAAGCCAACAGCCAAACGAAGCTTGCCGCAACCGACAAACAGGCGTGATAGAACAGCCCGATTGGAAGGAATCCGAACACCACGGAACTATCGTTCCAATACCAACAATCTTGATGAGCCACCAACAGAGCGATGACCAAAATCCAAATGACGTACTTCATACTGTTGTTCCAACCCGAACTAGCTCAACTGTCGAACCAACAGTTTAATCGACCCATCGGGTGAACAGTAGGTACGACGAATGGCGAGTACCGATCGCTTTAAATCAACTTCTTGAAGGCCTTGGGAAACATTGAACAAAGTTAATACCTGATTGCATGGCGGAAATCATCCGAGTTGGCTAACCAACAAGCATCAGCACCGGAGTGCTCGCAAACGAACGCTAGTTGAACGAAGACCGCCGGAGCGCTCGCGCACTACTGCTAATTGTTCGAGAAAACCAGCCGCTACTTTGCAGATGGCTTAACTTCACGGATCACTTGATCGACTTTCGATGGTGCGCGACGATCAGTGACAGGCACAAGTTTTGGGTGCCATGCCCTCGCTTGCGTGGGCATGCTGACCTTGAATCAAACACCAATCACGCAGGTTCACCCGGCAGGCCTAGCGACCGACTTGATCCGAACGGATCCCAATCATCAATCTACTGCGCAACCACTTCCAACAACTCGATCGCCGGAGAGCCATCGCAGTAAATGAGCGCGGTGCGACCGAAGAAAACATCGTCGCTTGACCTCTTCATTGACGCGATCAAATCGTCGCCGGCTTCGATCTTGAACAGATTGAGTAACTTTACGACTCGCCAAACATCGTGTTTGATCAAGATCCTTCCGAGCGGCGTTTCTTTCGCCTCGATTTCGGCACGAACTTCGGGGGATAGCACCGACATATCCAGCCGAACGATACCGAACATCACGACCACATCATCCGACTGCCGGGTCAAAATAATCTTCCGCGAGTAATGATCGCCTTGCGTCGTCGACTCTAAGACTTTCACATTGACCGGGCAATCATGAAATCGCTCAACCGTAACAGTCATATGATGATTGTGAGCCAACAATTGGTTCGCTGGCTCAGGAACATCATCTGACGTTGCGTCGAGAAATCGGCCAAGTTGATTGGGATCGTCATAGAAGAGCTGGATCAACTCCTCAAGTTCGACGTCGGCGGAATCGGCGGGACTCAAACGAAAGTTCCTTGTCGTTTCAAAGTGTAGTGGAAGTTCACGGTCATCACGGTGATGCTACGAGACTTCGCTAGAAACGATTGGCAACACTTGCTCAAACGAAAGATGATTGATATCGATCGTCGGCTTGACTTCAGCCGTTCGGTCAAGCACCGTGTCGACAAGGTAATACATCAACCGGCGAAGTTCATCCGGACTGATCTCGTCAGCGATTTCTTCCGCCTTCTCCTGATGTTTATCAACCAAGCGGTAAGCTTTTTCAAACACGCCCGCTTCGAAATACAAATGCCGGGCACGAAGAACTTTCTTCTCAGCCGTCAGCGGTGACTCCGGACTGGCCAGCGAAAGCAACTCTTCACGCTGAGCGCCTTTCAACGTTTCCAAAGCAAGCGCCCAAAGAACCGTCGGCCGTCCGCCGAGCAAATCGGCACCGACCGATTTCTTATTCTCATCGTCGCGTTCCCAATCCTTTAGATCATTGAGAATCTGAAATGCGACGCCAAGGTTTCTTGCGAATGCCTTGACCGGTTTCAGAAAGTCATCAACCGGGCCAGCTAAACGAAGACCACTAAAGAAAGCCGCTTCGAACGCCGGGGCTGTTTTCAACGCGTAGACTTTGAGTGCATCAATCGGCCTGAGGATTTTGTCCGTTCCGTCTCGCCACATCAATTCGGCTCCCTGCCCTTCGGCCAACCGTTGATGGGCATCCGCGAGGCAGTCAAGAATATCCGCCGCAACATCGGAACCCAATTCGGCTCGATCGCGACTGATTAGGCGATAGCCCATTCCAACCAAGTAATCGCCAACGTTGATTCCAGTCGCCAAACCATATTTCACATGCAGAGCTTCGGCACCGTAACGAAACTGATCGTTGTCTTCGATGTCGTCGTGAACGAGAGAGGCTTTGTGGAAAGTTTCGATCGACATTGCGGTGCGTCGAATGGCATCGGAGTATCCCGCAACGACTTCCGCTCCGTTTGACAATGTCGCTTCGCCGCCGCTGACGGCATCGTAAACGGCCATCGTGATGAACGGACGTGAGTGCTTACCGCCGGCCGACAGAAAATCGTAAGCAATCGCTTCGGTGGCAGCAATTGGATCCAGCCCAGCCGCTCCCTGCCCGTTGGCTTCTGCCAATGTTTTGCCGCCACGAATTCTTGGAACGATTCGCTCTAAATTCTCGGCATCAAATAACTTTGATGATTCACGCAACAAGTGAATGTAGCTGCGCGTTTCTTGTTCTATTTCTTGATGAGGGACTCGAACCATTTGCTCGACCCAGTCTTCATCGACGGTCGTGTTGCGGCAATCGCTAGAAAGAAGTGGAACCGCCATACAAGGGATTCCGGCCAACATAATCTTGTCGATCGCTTTCTCAAGCACATTCAAACATGCGACTCCGACGATCGCATCTACGTGTCCGCTAACAATGATCTTCAAAACGATTGGCGAGCCTTCGGCGACAAGAACTTTGTAACCAAGCTCTTCAGCAGAAGCACGGAAGTCAGCAATGCTACAGGCTCCGCACGTCTTGCAAGCCAAACCGAACTCGTCGTAGTTTGCCGGACAGCCCTCTGCATGCTTCAGGCAATGCGGCAGCAAAAACAAGCGGCGCGAATGCGGGATAGACTGAATCTGTTCTTCCCAGAAACAACTCGAAAGAACCACCATGATCCAGCCGAGATAACCTTCGGGCTGACCAAGATCATCCAGCAGCTTTCGAGAGATCGCTTCCAGTTCGTCTTTGGATGGCGGCAAGTTTCGATCGAGCGTATTGGCAACCTGACGACATTGTTCGCGCATGTGCTCGCGCATGTCTTTGCTGTCGGGCACCATCTTCAGGTGAGCCGTTTTTCGCCGCCGCGAACGACGAACGGGTTTCTCCGGCTTGCCAATCTCGCTGGCAGCTTTTGCTGTGTCGACCGCTTCAGATTTAATTTCAGGAGCCAAGTTGCTGCCTCACGTTTAAGTGGCCGTTTATGTTTTATCGTTTTCCAACTGATTCAATCCACGTCCCAAAGCGGACGTTGCAAATATCAGTGGATACAGTTTCTCGTAGTACCAAAGTTTGGCGAAGTAAAATCCGATCGGCGTGTGTCTGGCGACTTGATTTGACTCGACCGCAATCATTAACCATTCCATCCCACGTTGGGCGGCAGCTTGCGAACGTTCGCTGGGATCACCAATCAGGACTTCTGTGCAAAGTGCCGTTTCTTCGACACTACTGTGCCCCAGTCGTTCATCACGCCACTGGACGGAAAGGCCTCCGCCCCAGCCGCCATCAGGATTTTGATTGTCAGCCAACCATCTTAAACCAAAAAGAGCTTCCTTGGTATCGAATGAATTTGCTTCTCGATAAGCCATCAAGACTTTTGCCGTTCCATAGCATGGATTTATGTCATCTGGTCGATCTTGATTTCCAAACCATAGTGGCAACCAACTGCCATCAGCCTGCTGTTGACGCCGGATATACTGGAATCCTGTACGAATTGCCGCCTTAAGTTTTGCGGAGTCAAACTCTTGTTGCCAAGCTAACAATCCGCGAATTGCGTGAGCCGTAATGTCGCTTCCGCTACGATCAAAAGGCAACTTGCCCCAGCCACGACAAAACGTCGGCCATCCTTTATCACGATTCTGTAAGTTGATTAACCATTGCACGCCTAGCTCTGCCGAACTGTGAATTCGATTGCTTAGCCCAGCCAAATCCTCGACGGAGAAGGCAGGCTTTACCTGATCGTCAGACTCGCAGCTCGAATCAAAAATGTTCTGCAACTTTTTTAGCGCAAGCAATGCCCCCGGTGTGTCATCAGCATCCGGCACCGCTCCCGACAAATCACTCCACCCCCATCCGCCCGGCTCAGCACCAGTGAACGGATGAACCGAAGTGTTTTGGCAAGCAACAATCCACTCAAGACACCGCATCCAAGTCTCAGGATCGGATTCAATTTGCAGTTTCAAATCAGGCGTGTGGTTGGCGAGCGCATTGACAGAAAGGGTCGTGTTCCATGTCGCCAGATTCGTATCGATTGGCCAGCTCCCGAAACTTGTGGCGGCGCTGTCCGCGGCGGAAGAAGGCTTGCTTCCCGTGTCGTTAATTTCTTCATCGCGAAATGAATCAAGGATAAAGCGAATACCGTTTTCGACCACTGGATGATCTGCTTGCCCAGATTTGATCAGTCCCATCGCCACAAAACTGGTCAACGGAACGGCTTCCAAAAAACCGCCGGTTGAAGGCTGCATACGCTCCAAGACTTTGAGGCTTGGTTTAACGCTCGCTGATCGAATCATTTTTCGGATTGGATCCCATGGCGGATCGCACCTGAATTTCACTTGACCAATCGCAACGAGTGCCGGGATCGCATAGCTGACAACCGGCAATTGCATCAGGTTGTAAAATCGCTGCGGAACACAGGCGGCTTCGAATGGAAGCGCAGAGACTTCTTTCCACGGGACGATTCCTGCCATCGCACAATTGGCAAGAATCGGAACCGCAAACGTTTTGTCTTTGCCATATCGTTTTCGCAGCCCGGGAATGCCACCGCAGGAATCGATATAGGCTTGGGCGGCCGTGATCTGGGACGCGAATTCCGAATCACGTTGGGCAGCATGAATCGCAGCCACGGCCAGCATCGATGTTGAGATGTTTGAGTAGTTTTGACTAGTGTCACCCCAACCGCCGTCGGAGTTCTGCTGCGTGATCATCCAGGCAATACCCTGATCGATCTGTGATTGAATTAGATCACGCTGCTGACAGGTCTCCTGGGCTCGCTCGTCGTTCGCCTGCACGTAAAAAGACAGAGCGCTGATGGCAGTCGCTGTTGAAAGTGCCGATGACGAAAGCCGACCTTCCCAATGCCCTAGAGAATTGCGCACGCCAAGAAGTTGGTCGCGCACTGATTGATAGGCTGCAGTTAGCCTTGACGAGTCCACTGAATTTTTAGGCGCAACAGAAATGGGAATGTCCGGTCAATAAAACTATGGATGACGAGAAGAATAACTTCCGGATTTGGTTTGATTCGTTAAGAGAGGTGAGAAATGGGCGGAGGTGAGAAATGGGCGAGAAGCAATTCGGAATTGAGCTCCATCGAGGCTTCTTAAATCTAACAAAAAACCAACGACAAGAATGTTACGAGTAGACTGCCGAACTTGAAACGTCTGACGCATTGCCCTCACTTGCACCAGCATGCCCACGCAAGCGAGGGCATGACACCGATGCCTTCGACAATTCGGGCTCCCGTGTTCCAAATCACATCTTAACCGGTAGCCGATTGATAGGGATTTCCGGTCTCGACAATTGTCGCTGTTGGAACATTTGAATGTGTTTTTTCGTACTGCGATCGTTTCTGCATTTCAACGGCGCTTGCAAGAAAACTGCGAGCCGCATTTGAGTCTTCGAAAATTCGCTTCGGAATCACACTCATCAATTGATTGATCGTCTTGAAGCCAAAAAAGTGCGGGCTGTCATGAATCGATTCCACATCCCGCCAATCGTAATGCAAAGCCCCGTCTGGGCTGCCGGAAATCCAACCGTTGGGAGTCAATCGAACTGCAATCTCGTCATCAGGCACACCGGTCTTTCGTGCCGCAACTACTCGCCAAAACTTACCGATAATGAAAACTAGAGCCACCGGCAAAACCCAGCCTACGGCCAACAACGCCCTGTTGGGTAATACGGTTTGCAAAGAGGCCTCTAATTCGAATCCCATTCCACCGGACAAAGGAACTTGCATCGGTGACGGCGTATGAACACCCATTCGATAAAACGCTGCGCAGGCTCCAATCGCCAAAATCGCCCAAATCCACCAACGGATCCGCGAGGGGTTATTGACGACAATTGTGTTACTCAACTCCGACGAAGAATTGGCCAGAACGAACCTTGAGCCAATTGCCTGCTCAATATCCTCTTCACAGTAACGAAACCGGTAGACTGGAAATTGCCCTGGTGCTTCGAGCATTTCGGTATACAAACCTACGGGCTCGCTAACCGCAGGACGATCGTTCGCGGTTGTCAAGAATTGCTTGAGGCTCTCAACTTTCTCAGACTCAAGTTGCTCTTCAATCACTCGTTTGGGAATCACTGTGGATCGGCCCATGCGAAGTATTCGAAACGAGTCTTTCGTCTCCTCAATACTCTCAAACTCGTTCCATTTTGTCTGAACTACAGAATGCGAAAATTTGTTCTGCAGAAGTGAATCCGACAACATCAACTGCTGATCATAATTCTCGATCGTCGGCTTACTCAGAAATGCGCGAATCGCGTAGACGGCAAGCACCGCCATCATAACGAGCACCCAAATCAAGGACATCTCGGATTCGATTTGCAAGAAAATGTAAGCCGAAGGAACGAGGCAAACAAAAACAACGGCGAACCCTCTCCACCTGGAACCTGAGAAGGCTCCATTTTGCTTCAGGCTTTCGACAAGCTCTTGGTCAGTCCATCGAAAGTCGAATTGAATTGGATCCACGATCTGACCTCTTCAATCACTTTTGGCTTAGTTCATGAACCGCATCGACCAAAGCAATTGCGTTGTCGACTGGCGTCTGTGGCAGGATTCCATGTCCAAGATTGAAAATATGCCCGGCTCGACCGGCGGCTTGATCGAGCACAAATTTTGCTTGCTTGCGAATTTCTGCCGGATCGGTCAACAAAGCAATCGGATCAAGATTTCCTTGGACAGCCCGGTCGTAACCGACCGTCTGCCAAGCATCATCCAATCGGGTTCGCCAATCGATGCCGATCACTGCGGCACGGGTATCCGCCAGCAAAGGTAGCAATGCCGGGTTGCCTGTCGCGAAGTTAATTAGCGGAACATGCGATGGTAAGCCTGCGATAATTTGCTTCACATACGGCAACACAAAATTCTTGTAGTCCTCAAATCCCAGGCAGCCGGCCCACGAATCAAACAACTGCAGACACTGAGCCCCCGCTTCGACTTGACCTTTAAGGTAGATCAAAATCGACGACGTCAAATGCTGCATCAACTGATCCCAGGCACCTGGATCCGAATACATCAACTGTTTAGTGAACGCGTAATTTCGACTGGCACCGCCTTCAATCATATAACTGGCCAGTGTGAACGGAGCGCCGGCGAATCCGATCAGCGGCATGTCGGCGGGTAAATCGTTCCGCGTCTGCGTTACGGTTTCCATAACAAAGTGCAGTTCATCATTATTCTCAAGCGGCTTGACTCGATCGATGTCAGCCGAGGTTCGGATCGGATTGTGAATCTGCGGGCCGCCGCCTTTTGTGAATTCAAGATCCATCCCCATCGGCACAAGAATCGGCAACAGGTCTGAAAAGATAATTGCGGCGTCCACGCCCAGCCGATTGACGGCCGTACACATGACCTCACTGCATAGCTGTGGGTTGGCGCAAAGTTCCAAAAACGAAACCTTGGCGCGAACTTCACGATACTCAGCCATATAACGTCCCGCCTGACGCATCATCCAAATTGGCGTGACATCGGTAGGTTCGCCTCGGCAAGCTTTCATGAATGGGCTGTCGTACCACGGCGCGCTCGAATCGCTGCTCGCCGATGCCGGGCCTGAAAGGCTGCTTTTGATGGTCTGTTTTTGCTTTGATAGATCACTCATTTGGTCAGCAATTTCCTCGATGGCGGCGGGTAGTTCATGATTAGTCGTGACAAAGTCGACGGGGATTTGACGATCGTTCAATAGTTCGGCCGCCTCCTCACCAATGCACAACACAATATGATTGTCCAATGAATGACTCGTCAAACGGGCTCGCCCAAATTGTTTTGACAAAAAACAGAATCGGGCAACGTTTTCTGCGTTCAAAAAAAGAATGGAATCTAAATCTCGGGCCTCCAGCCGCTCAAAAAAACTGATGGAGGGCTGCCGATTTTCAGGCGGTGCTTGAGGATAAATTGGAATTCGCACGACTCGCGCACCGCGGGCTTCCAGGCCAGCACTGATGCTGTGGATCGAATTGGCTTCTTCGACTCCGACTTTGCAATTCTCGATCCGAATTTGGGAATCAATTGCGACCAGCACATCTCGCCACGACTTATTGCGACCGACTGCGATTGTCGTCTCGATCCCGTGTTTCGCAAAAGCCGTCGAGGCCGCTTCAGAACCAGCGATCGAATTAATATCGGCGATTGAATCCAGCAACCGCTTGCTGTCGACTTGCCGGGAGGCCTGTTCAATAAAATAATTCACGCCCGCCGCCGTCAAAAAAACAACCACGTCCAACTCGCCCGTCAATAACTGATTGGCAACGAGGGACAACTCTGCAGCTGGAAAGTTGTCGGATTCGATCGGCTGAGCACAGTCATAACTGCTTAAACGGCCACCCTGAGCTTCGATCAATCCGCGCAGTTCCACGTCATCGGAGGTGATGGCAGCAACATGAACGCCGGCAAGTTTTTGTGCATCGTGATTCATGCCACAAATGCTAACGGCTGATCATTGGATAAAGAAGGAGCGGGATGGAGCGTATTGGGCCAATCGCATTGATGCCGAACTTCTCTCATTCAGTTAGAATCTGGTTCAACGAGATAACGCGTTCGAGATAATGCGTTCCACGAAACACCAAATTTCTCCGCTGAATCATTGATGCCCAATCCACAATCTACGTTCGACCAAATTTCAAAACTTGCTGCCGAAGCGGGCCCAGAGAAGACTCTCGACTTTTTGGAGCACCGATTCCGAGCTGATAAAGACTATTTCAAGCTCTTTGAAGTGTTGAAAATGCGCTGCCGTCATGGCTTGGGGTTGCCGCTGGTCTACTCAGAGCAGCCAGACGACTTAACCGATCAGCAGCAGGACGAGCTTGAAAACGGCTTGCTCGCTGCCTGCCGGGAAGTCGGAACCATGCTGATTAAGAATGGTCAGCTGCAAGAAGGGTGGATGTATCTGCAGCCGGTAGGCGACCGAGCCATGTCGGAAAAGCTCATTCAGTCGATCGAAGTCAACGAAGAGAACATCGATCCCTTAATTGAAATTTCTGTTACCCAAGGGGCGGCCCCCGCCTACGGATATGGGTTGCTGCTCAACCATTTCGGAACGTGTAACGCGATCACGACGTTCGACACGCAAGCCGCTCGGTTCGACAAAAAGACTCAGCGGGCGATGGCCGAACATTTGCTTCGCCATCTCTACAACGAACTTTGTAACAATGTGGCGAACGTCATTAAGGAAAGCGAAAAAACGACCGCGAACGATTCCAGTCTGGCCGGCATGCTTAGCGAACACCCGTGGCTGGTCGAAGGTGGAGCCCATCACATTGACACAACGCATTTGGCTTCAGTGATCAGGATTTCTCGAATCGTAGAGCAGGCAGAAGATCTGCAAAAGGCAGTGGAACTGGCTGACTACGGCCTCCAACTCCACGAAGATTTTCAGTATCCCAGCCCTGCTCCGTTTGAGAACACTTATCCGGATCACAAAGCGTTTTATCAAGGCTTGTTGGGCATCGATGTTGATACCGCCATCAAACATTTCGAGAAGAAGTGCGACACGGTGGAACCTCAGCAACACGGCCCGGTCGCTTTTGAATCGCTGGTCGATTTTCTCGTCAGGCTGGGACGCAATGAGCAAGCCATTGATGTGCTTACATCGAAAGTATTGGGGAAGTTTGAGCCGATGGGAATCGCGCCCGGCCTTTTTGACGTGGCCAAGACTGCCAGCGAGCTAGAATCTGTGCGTGCGTTTTATCGGAAAGAAGATGACTTATTGGGGTTCGCTGTCGGCGTTTTAAAAGATCCAGCCAACCAGAACCAATAGTATCGAATCGTGACGTAGTGCTGCATCGATGGCGTCATTAAATTCGCAGCGCGAATTTGAACCGTGAAAATTGAACCGTAAAATTTAGATCGTAAAAAGAGAAACGGCTTGATCTGTTCTCACAGACCAAGCCGTTCTAAATTCTCGATTCGATTGACTTTGTCACTCTTGATGGAGACCAAGCCTTCTCCGTCTTAACCGTCCAAACTAGTCAGTGATCACAAATGCGTTTGCATCAATGGTTGGACTGGTGAACTTCTGCAACTTTTGAACGTTGCTTGCACCATCGCCAGGCACAACAACGTTGCCCTGAGTTTCAGCCGGAGCTGTGATGACGGTCGCTGGCTGTTGTTGCACTGGAGCCTGCATGACTGGTGGAGCCGTTGCTGGAACTGACTGGTACTGCATGTTGGAATCAACATAGTTGTTGCTGTAACCAGCGTCGCATCCACCTGCACAACCGCTGTCACATCCACCCTGACAGCCAGAGTTTGGACATGGCGAATTGCAACCGTTGTTGGCATTGCAATAACGTGAAGCTTCTGGAATACGATTCCCACGAAGACGATCCAAAAGAGTCAAGCGTCCGCTTCCACATCCACTGTCACAGCTTGAAGTCGCGTTGCAGCCACAATCAGTTCCGGCAGTCGCACCGCAGCCACCACATTTGCCACTGCGACGTGGACGTGGAACTCGAGAAACAACGCTTCGTACTGGTGAGCTTCCACCGCATCCACATGATCCGCTCTTCGATCCACAACCGCCACAGAGGCTGCCCAAACGTGAACCCAAGTTCAATGAGCGTCCGCCACCACATCCGCACGACGGTGCGTTGTCACAACCACAGCTTGAAACTGGTGCTGCAACTGGTGCTGCACAAGGGGCTGGTGCTGGAGCCGCACATGGAGCTGGAGCAGGTGCTGCGTTGCAACCGCAATCGGTTGCAGGAGCGTCACATCCACCACCACAGCTTCCGCCGCCCAAACGTCCTAACAGTCCGCCGCTTCCGAGCAATCCACCGCTTCCACAGCCACAACCGGCTGAGTCACCTGGGCATGAAGGGCCGCAAGTCGGAGCAGGTGCAGGAGCGTCACATCCGCAACCTCCAGCTCCGCCGCCAATTTTCAATCCGCCAACCATGCTGCGAACGCGTCCAGAACGCAATCCGCAACCGCCATCACATCCAC
>CAZPTT010000038.1:39156-41553 GCA_964589435.1 uncultured Pirellulaceae bacterium | reverse complement strand
AAACCGTCGGCCCGCAGCTATACATGCGAACCTTTCCTTCTTCGATTGGCTTGAATTCTTCGTGTTGGTTTGTCAGGGAGTTGTAGAACTGCATCTTTGAAATGATCCGAATCGGTAAACCGGGAAACGTGGCTAATTCCAGCAGAGAATCTACCTAAAAACCCCAATTTTGCTCAATGGCACCTTGGCTTGAAAATAGCTCAAGGGAACGGCATCAACCGAGAATCAAGATTCAGCCACTGCGGTAGGGAAGCTTCCCGTCAACGATGTCAACGTCGTACGCACTATCCATCTAGACCCACTTTCCATCCAGACGCACCCATCAAGACGCGGAGAGACCATTGGGGTTCGCCTGCTCAAGTACCTCTATTTGGCAATCTACTTTGGCAAACCTGTCAGATCCCAAATCTCGTACAGCCACGGATGAACCCACGGATTGTAGAGTGGGTACATTGCCGAAAGCACGCTGATAAAAAGCAAGGCATAGCAGATGGCTTTCCCAGTACGCGAGCGAGCCAGCCAATCGACAACCGGCAGCATCGAGATCAACCAAATCGGCGTTAGCCACAGCGACCAGCGCAAAACACAAGAGACTCCGCCGTAGTTACGATCCATTTCGGGTCGACGCATATAAAACGCAATCACCACGAAGGTCAGTGCCAACCCCATCAACCCGAGCCATCGCATCTGAAACTGCCCGCCCATTTTGGCTCCAAATAAGAGCGCGAACATGCCGGCAAGGCTGAACAGGAATATCGGTGTTAAGGAAAAGATTCCATGGTGCCCAAACAGAGCGTGGAACAGATAAAGTTCGACTGACTTCTGGCCTTGATCGACTTCCGATTTATTCGCGTCGTTGGTAGACAGCCAATAGCTACCTGGGTAGTCGTACCAATTCTGCCAATGGTGCAAATCAAATTCGGTGCCATTGTCGCTGGTAATGGCAAACTGGCTTGATGTGACTTGGTCACGAACTACCCAACGCTGTGTTTCAGTCGGCGTGCTTGGCCAAGCCCCCTTTTCGACTTTGGGAAGTTTCATTTCGATGAACTGCGTTGCCTTGTCACGGATCTCACCGGGCAAGGAGCCACGATCGAGTCCTTGGGCAAAATCTCCGTTCACAGTTGCCATCACGTTTCCGTCAGTCCGCTGAGCGTAGGCGGGCTTCCATTGGCCGTGGGCAGCGAAGTTGGCCGCAAAGAAGGCGGCCCCGACTAATACGGCTCCAGGAACGAACGCACATGCCGTTTTCGTAAACGAGCGAATCAAACAGATCAGGCCAGCACAAGCAAAAAAGGAAGCCGCCGGCAGTTCGAAGTTGACCGCCAAAGCAGACATCAAACCAGTCGCCAAAAAATAGCGCCAATGCACCTCTTTCTTTCGCCAAATTTCAGAGACGAGATACAGTGACACCATCACGCAGACGGCTGCCGGCAAATGATTGTTCAAAGTATTGGTGAATGCCGTCAAATACGTTCCGAATCCAGCACAAGCCAACAAGTAGTACCGAGCCCAATCACGAACGGGGACTGAATTGATCATGCGAGCAAGAAACCAAAGGTAGATCGCCCAAGGAATAACGTTGATAAAGAAAAGTAATGTTCGCACAACGAGCAGCGTTTGCGATTTGATTTCCCAACCGGTGATGGCCTTGAGAGCTTTGTATTTCCAAGCGACGACAGTGGGAAACAACGGTGGTTTGCTGGAATAGAAATGCAGTTGGCCGTCGGCTCCAATATGCTGAACACGGTCAATCGTATTCCACTGAACGGGGTCCTGCGTTTTCAGTAGGCCATCGATCTCATATCGATCTTCGTCGCCAAGCATTCGAATCGTCGCCCAACGGCTGCGGTCATTGGCGCTAAAAAATGGCGTATCGGCTTGGGCCTTGTGATTCTGAACGACCATCACTCGCCCAGCCACGGTTGCCACCGAGCAGATAATCAAAATCCAAAAGATCGCCCAATGCCGCTGAGCACACCAGTTCGGTAATTCGGTTGGGCAAGTTTCTTGGTCGGACATGAATTGGGTATCGTTGAAAGTGTTGTAAAGCCACGATTGAAGGGAAATCATGATTCAGACAAAGTCATGAACCGAGCTAAACCATGAATCGATCGAATCTGCATGAATCAACAAGAGATTTCAATGGCCCTCCGGCGAGAGCCGATGGGTGCCATGCCTCTCGCTTGCGTAAGCATGCCCGTGGAAAGCACCACGCGCAACTCCAATATAGCTGGTCAACTCATCATTGAAGAACCACTAATTAGATTCACACAACTTCATTTTACGAAAGCATCGAATTTAGCATGAGCTACTAACCGACTACTCCGGCTCGTTTTCCGATTCAGAGTTCCCAATTCGGTCGCGAATTCGATCTCCAATTCGGTCGCGAATTCG
>CAZPTT010000038.1:0-39056 GCA_964589435.1 uncultured Pirellulaceae bacterium | reverse complement strand
CCAATTCGGTCGCGAATTCGATCTCCAATTCGGTCGCGAATTCGCCCCCCAATTCGGTCGCGAATTGAAAATGGCTCCTTGCGTTCTTGGCCTTTCGCCACAATTAGTTCCGCCAGGAAACCCATGCACAGTAACTGGGTACCGAGCAACAACGCTCCCAATGAATAGAGCACCAACGGGCGTTGATGAACTGGATCCCAATCGGGATACATCGTCATTCGTAGCACCCAATAGATGGCCATCCAGGTCATTCCTGCGCCGCCAACAAGAAACGAGGCCAGCCCAAATGAACCGAGAACATGCTGCGGTCGTTGATTGTAACCCGTCAAGAAACTAACCGTCAGCAGATCAAGGAAACCTTTGGGCAAGCGAGACCAACCGTATTTTGATTTGCCGTGTGTTCGGGCCCGATGATTGACAGCGACCTCGCCAATTCGATATCCGTGAGCTGCCGCCAACACTGGCACGAAGCGATGCATTTCACCGTATAGCTTCACGTCGTCAAATATCTCTCGGCGATATATCTTGAAGCCACAGTTGTGATCGTTGAGCTTCAAACCGGTCAACCAACCAACGAGTTTATTGAAAACTTTGGAGGGCAATGTCTTGCCGATCGGATCATGACGAACTTCCTTCCAACCACTCACCAGATCAAATTCGTCGCTCAGTTTGGCGATCAATTTCGGAATCTCACTTGGATCGTCTTGCAGGTCAGCATCCATCGTCACAACCAATTCGCCAGCAGCGACATTGGCTCCTGCTCGCAAAGCTGCCGCTTTGCCGAAGTTTTTTCGAAACTGAATTCCCTGCACTCGCTTATCGCCAGCCGCAAGTTGACCGATAATTTCCCAGCTCGAATCGGATGAACCATCATCGACAAAGATAACTTCGACGTCGTATTCGTTCTGCTGAGCGACCGCCGAAATTTCGGCGTGCAGTTGCTCCAACGAATCGGCTTCGTTGAGTACTGGAACAAGAACGGAAAACTTTGTCATAGGAAAGCGTCATCAAATAAATAAACTTCGAACGAACTATTGAGCCCTGAAGTGCAGGCAAGTTTTCAGGTTTCTAAGTTGCAAACGATACGACACTAATTCGATTGCGGCGTGAATCATTTCTTCTTACTCGAAACATAAATTATACCAGACGTCAGCAATTCCGCTGAAAGCCACACCAATCTAATGACTACTGCCGCGACGACGGCCGTGACCGAACCAAAACGTGCTCCCAACAAAGGGATCATGACGAGTTCACGAACTCCGATTCCACCTGGCAACAGCGACACGAATCCAGCGACCGTTGCCAGGCAAACACAAGCCAGCGTTAAAGGGTAGTCACCCATTGTGATGCCGCTGTCGCCCATGCCGTAGATGACCAGCCACAGGCTGAATCCATTCAGACACCAGCCGATACTCATCAGCAACCAACCGGTCGCCATCGTGGGCATGTTTAGACCATCAAGGATTTGTTTCGCGTTGCGTCCCTTGGCCACGCTCAATCGTTTGGCAATCTGTTTGAATACCGGCGGGCACGTCAATCCACCTGCAATCAAAGTCAGAATGCCCGCAGAGATCAACAACATTGTCTGGTCTCGAAACTGGATCATGATCAAGAGACAGCCAATTGCGGAACCGACAAACAGCCAAGTCAAGGTTTCAATAAAAACACTGGCGGCGGCGGGCGCGGTACGGACTTGATCGCCTCGCACCATGTCAGTTCGAATGACGACGACCATGGCTTTGCCGGGAACATACTTTCCCAATTGGCTTGCGAAAAATGCGAGGAGCGTTCGTTTCAAACTGGCGACTTGGCCAAGCGCGTGCAAGGCTCGGTGCCAAAACAACCACGAGAGCGACATCGCGCCGATATAAACTGCGACGGCGATGCCCCACCAGATCAAATTGACGTTGCTGAAGTCAAACTTGCTTTCGGCAAGTTGATTGGCTGTATGAATCGCTGTGTAAATCACAGCCGCCACGACACTGATTGCGACAAAAATTCGGAAGAGCTGAATCCAACTCATTTTGCTTGGATTGAAGCCGGAGGTGCTTGGCGAGTTGGGTGGGCTGGAAATTGGACTGGTCACAATCGGCAGGAAAACGGCTAATTTGTTTCTCGTTCCTGACTTAAATCAATTCAAGCCAGATAGGGCGAAGCTTAGCAGAATGTGGAAGTTCGCCGCACATCAGAAAAATGCCTGATCAGCTTGCTTTGAGCATTTCCGTCGCACCGCTCAATGAAAGAAACAACTAGCTGAACTCCGGTTTCGCTGACCGCAGGCAAACCTCCGAAACCCCCTCGGCTTCGCATTTTCCAAAAAAACTCTAACGCCAGCATTTTTATTTATGAACGGTTATCAATTTCGCTCTTTACCCTTTCGCCATAAAATAGATACCATGCCTAACTCACCAAAAAACTTAAAAGGCGGAGCAGTTCCATGAAGGGAATAATGGTAACACTGCTGACATTTTGCATGACCGGGATGGTCATGGGTCAACAGTTCAATAGCCCCACTAGTAATGACGCGAACGATTCCGTTCAGCGCACCAACACCGCGCAATCTAGCTATCCAAATGCTTTGATTACGCCGCTTTCTGATGCTCATATTGAAACTCTTAAAACCAAGGGTCTAGAAACAGCAATTGTGGGCGCTGATGTTGTTAATGAAGTCATCCTTTTCGCCCAGGGGGGAAGCCCTGGTGCAAGCCTTGGCATTATCACGCCTGCAGCCGTGCGAAAAGAAGTAAGACAAGGTGGCGACGTCCTGCATTTGACGTTGGACGATTATGACATCACAAAAATTAAATCTTCTGGCTTGAGTTACAAGTACTCACGAAACGAAGTCGGACGATTCAAGACCCTCTTGCTTCACTACAAGAAAGACGGCTCGCCCAACAACTCACTGGCCAACCCAGCGAATCCGTTTAACAACAGGCCTCAACCGGACGAGCCTGCCAACCGGTATCTTCCAGCTCCTGGCCCAGCGGCAAGTCCTGGAGATTTTGCATACATGGGACCAGCTGCTCCGCGCGGGATTGTGTTTGACAATTCGAAAGCGACCCAAGATCGTTCTGGATTGCTCAGCCCTAGCTGGAATAACCGACCCAATTCAGGCAACCAAATCGCGAGCGACTTCGATCCTCAACGGAATACAAATTTGGGCGGTGGTTTCCGAGGCAATCAAACCACCAATAACTCAGCGTCGAATCAAAATACGTCCCAGCAAAATTTTGACCGCAACCAATCACAATTCGTACAAACGAACGATTTTGGCTCACGGCGCACTGATCAAAACCCAATTCGCAACAATCAAACCCCAATACGGCGACAACCTCAAAATCAAACACCGATTCAGCAGTCGATTTACTCAAACCCTAACAATCAGCTTACCGGTGGCAACAATTCTGGCATCGGCCAATTTTCAGCAACGAACCCAGAATCTTTTGAAGAGCGACAGTTGCGTGAACTACGTGAATCTCGGCTTCGCCAAGCCGCCATCATTGAACGAAAGAAAATTGAAATTGATGCCGCCAATGCCGACTTGGAAATGCAGAAATTGCAGAACGCTAAAGAAGAAGTTTATTTGGCGAACCAAGAAATCATTCGTCGCAGAAACCAACTTGAGCGTCGAGATCTGGTTGGCACGAACAATGCCGGTTTTAACAGAAACCTGAACGATCCGAGTGGGCTTTACCAAAACCAGATTCCTCAGAATCAAACTCCGCAAAATCCAAACCTGCAAAATCAGAATCCGCAAAATCAGTATGCGTACAACGGCACGATGCCGGATCAAATGATCGGCACGCGATTCAATACGGGCGCTCCTCCGGCACGAAACGGGCAATACCCTCGAACTGGAAACGGTGTATCGCCAATGTCGATCCCAGGCCCAAACGATCTTGCTGGGCGCGGAAACGCGAACAACGTCGGCAATCCGAATGGAATTTTTAGCGACGGTCGCGACGCCAGCGGAAAACCAACAGGATTGCTCGGTCAGACGGATCCGAACCGGTCACAAAACTCGACCGAAGGCATCGTTTATTTCATGTTGCTGGCTTCGTTAGGTTTGAACCTGTATCTCGGTTTAATTTCTAGAAGTTTCTATGTCCGCTATAACGAACTAGCAGACGAGTTACGAGAAACCTTTACCGCAACGATGTAAGATTGAGCGTGTTTTTGCGAGTCATCTCGAAAACAACCATTGGAGTGCTGGCAAATTATTTGAGGAAGAATTCGGCCTTTACGTAGGACGCAAAGGTCTGCAGAATACCGAGCCAAAATTAGACGAACAACCGACCAGGCGAGATTATCAGCGAAAGGATTGCTGAGTGCCTGAATCGGCGAAAATCACGGCAGCAAAGGAGTGCTGAAGGTGAAGAATATTCAATTATGCAAATGGTTGGTGGCTTTCGCGGTATGCGGAATGACACTGCTGACAACAACCAACAACGCCACGGCTCAGACAAAAGTCGGAATCGTAGACATCGGAGCGGTTTTCAAAAGCCATCCTGTTTTCACGGCTCAGTTGGAAGGTCTTCGTCAAGAAGCCGAACGCTTCAAAGCGAGTTCGGTTCAGCTTCAGCAATCGCTGATCCAAAAAGCTGAAGGCATCAAGCAGTACACGCCAGGTTCGCCTGAGTTCAAGCAAGCTGAAACCGCGCTGGCTCAAGAGTCGGCAGCGTTGGAAGTTGAACAACGCGACAAAATGCGAACGCTGATGCAACAGGAAGCCCAACTTCACTTCAAGACTTATTCTGAAGTCAACGAGCTGATTGGTCGCTACTGTGATCAGCAGGGAATTCAACTGGTATTGCGATTCAATGGCGAACCAATGAATCCAAAGAATCCAGCCAGCATCATGCAGCGAGTCAACGGCTCGATCATCTACCATGACCAGCAACGTGACATCACGCCGCAAGTCATTGCTCAACTGGCTCAGCTAAAAGGAACCGCTAACTCAGGCAGCGGTGCACAATTACGCTAGGTCTGAATGCGGTTGAATTCCAACGAGCCCCTCAAACGGGCTCAATGGCGATTCACTCTCGCATTTGAAACTTGCACTAAAATTTCGCAGCACTTGAAAGCAGCAACCTTGGATCATCCACGCCAACAGTCGACTATCTCAAAAAACACTTCCGTGTCAGGGTTCGGATTCTGGAGCGGGCAGGATGTTTCCATTGAGTTTCGGCCCGCTGCTGAAAATACCGGTATCGTTTTTGTTCGGACTGATCAACCTGGTTCGCCTCGAATTCCGGCGATCATCCAGAATCGAGTTCCAGGCCCAAGACGAACAACGCTGGTTTACAGTGGCTGCGCCGTTGAAATGGTCGAACATGTCATGGCTGCACTCGCTGGAATGCAAATTGACAATTGCGAAGTTCATGTCAATCGAGCTGAAATGCCGGGAATGGACGGCTCCAGTATTGCGTTCGCGGAAGCACTCTTAAGTGCAGGCCGCGTCGAGCAAGAAGCTGTTAAATCAACACTCACAGTAACGTCTGAAGTTCGAGTCGGTGACGGTGATTCCTGGATTCAAGCCAGCCCTGTCACATCGGCAGGAACGATTTTTCGATACCAGCTTGATTACCCAACCGCTCCAGCGATTGCTGCACAAACATTTTCCACTCCCCTAGGAATGAAAACGTTTGTCGAAGAAATCGCTCCAGCGAGAACGTTCTTGCTTGTTGAGGAAGCAGAACAATTGAAACAACAAGGTCTTGGTAGCCGAGTCACCTACCAGGACGTACTTGTGTTTGATGAAAGTGGCCCGATCGACAATCCATTGCGATTCACTGACGAGTGTGCCCGTCACAAAGCCCTCGACATGATCGGCGATTTTGCCTTGTCTGGCAAAGACCTGATCGGTGAGTTCACCGCATCCAAAAGTGGCCATCGTTTGAATTCTCAAATGGTGTTCGCATTGATGCAAGAAATCGTATCTAACCCCATTCGCAAGTCCGCCTGAGAAAACATCTGATGGACACAATTCCCTTTAGCGACAAATCGCTTCTGCGTAAGCAAGCTGATCCCATGCCTCCAAAAATTTCTCCGCTGGCCGTCGTTGACTCCCAGGCGGAAATAGCTGACGACGTTGAAATTGGCCCCTTTTGTGTCGTGGGCGCAAAAGCCAAAATCGGACGCGGAACAAAGCTGTTCAACAACGTCACGATCTTAGGAAACGTCGCCATTGGCGAGGACAATGTCATCTCGCCCAATGCAGTCATCGGCGGTGACCCGCAAGACCTCAGTTACCGCGGAACAGAAACAAAAGTCGTCATCGGCGATCGAAACGTGATTCGCGAATGCGTCACGATCAATCGGGCCTCCGAAAAAGAAGATGGCTACACACGCGTCGGCAGTGATTGCTTTTTTATGGGCAATGTTCACATCGCCCATGATTGTTGTGTTGGCGACCGAGTCATCATTGGCCACGGCTCAATGCTGGGCGGCCATGTTCATGTCGATCATCACGCCACGCTTTCGGGTTCCGTTGCCGTGACTCATTACGGTGCAATTGGTTGCTACACCTTTGTGGGTGGAGCCAGTCGCGTCTTGCAAGACATTGCCCCGTACATGTTGGCCGATGGCAATCCAGCCAGACCACGTTGTATCAACATCGTTGCACTGAAAAGAAACAACTTTGCTCAAAACGTTATTGACGCGCTCGACGAAGCCTATCGGCTAATGTATCGAGCAAGAGTCGGGTTGGATAATGCGATGGAAATCTTGGACTCCAAAGGGGTCATGATTCCGGACATCCAACATTTGTTTGAAACAATCGCCATCTCGCAGTCCGGCCGTCACGGTCGGGGTCGCGAACAACGGAGGAAAGCGGCGTGAATACCAAGGGCAGTTCAGGCAGCGAGAAACAAGTCGGACAAAAATTGCGAGTCGCGGTGGTCGGTGCCGGCCATCTGGGCAAAATCCATGCCCGCCTCCTTGATTCTCAAGATGAAGTCGAATTGGTCGCCGTTGCTGACCCAAGCCCTATCGCCCAACAGCAGATTTTAGACCAAGTCGAAACGCGAACCGTTTCAGATTACCGAAAACTATTCGGGGAAATTGACGCCGCTGTCGTTGCCACGCCTACACGGACTCACTTTGATGTTGCCAGTGAGCTGTTGGAGAACGGGATCCATACACTGATCGAGAAACCTTTGACTGATTCGGTTTCCGATGCTCAGCGATTAGTCGAAATTGCCGACGAAAACGAACGTGTGATTTCAGTCGGCCATGTTGAACGCTTCAATCCGGCGATTGAATCGGCACTAACCAAAATCGGCAAACCAAAGTTCATCCTTGCCGAACGTTTGAGTGGCTACACGTTTCGCTCAACAGACATCGGCGTCGTGCATGATTTGATGATTCATGACATCGACTTGATCAACTCAATTTTCGCAGGCGAGTTAGTGGAAACACGAGCTGTCGGTGTCTCGATGTTTGGCCACCACGAAGACATGGCTCAAGCCCGCCTGCAGTTTAGCTGTGGTGGCGTGGCAAATTTGACTGCATCACGATGCAGCTTCAAGAATGATCGCTCGATGCAAATTTTTGGTACCGAGGGTTATGCTTGCGTCGATTTGACACAAAGCAAAGTCACGGTTGTGAATGTTCCCGAATGGATGCGTGAGCAACAATACGATTTGCTGGACACCACACCAGAACAACAAGCTTTCATTCGAGAGCAACTTTTCGACAAGATTCTATCGAAGTCGGAAATCGAGATCACGCCAACCAACGCGATCTTGAACGAACAAAAAGATTGGATCAATGCGATCATCAGCGGCGACGCACCTCGTGTCACGGCAGAGCAGGGGAAAGTAGCGGTTGAGATTGCTCAATCGATTTTAGACTCTCTTGCCGCCCACCAATGGGAACAACCCACCCCATCTTCCAGCGGTTCATTTGGGGCTTCGCCGGTAGCAAAGTTGTACAATCCGCCAGCAGAAGTAGCCGTCCGCAAGGCAGCTTAAACCACAGTCGTTGACGGTTTTTCAGTCGACTGTTTCAATTTAGGAACGCGGGAAAAGCAACTTCGGCGAATCTTTGTGTAATCCGACACCGGAGGCGAGGTTTTTTCCGAAGATGTTGAGTGAATGCCTCCCCTTCGGGATCGGGTTTAATCGGTGTTGGGTTTAATCGGTATTGGGCTTAATCGGTATTGGGCTTGATGGGTGCCATGCCCTCGCTTGCGTGGGCATGCTGAGGCGAACTGAGGCAAGCCAAAGATATGGCGTCTTCAATTCACCTTGGGTGCACCGTCCGTCAGTTGCCAGCCAATTGCATTGCCCGGCGGAGCGATCCACGACTTTCAACGACGCCGGTACGTCGTTCTACTCGTCACTCATATTTCGAGTATTCTTAAAGCTCATTGTCAACCAACAATCTCTGCCCACCGGAGTATTGATGAAGAGCCTTTCCATCGCCGCCATCCATTTCATGACCACTTGGTTGGCCTGCCTGTTAGCTTTCACGCCAGCAACGTTGGTAGTTGCCAATGAAGCTTCACCCAATGATTCTCCACCCAATGAAGCTCCACCCAATGAAGCTCCACCGCTTGACGGTTCCGTTTTGACGAGCCAAGCAACGCCCAAGAGAGGCGGACGAAACAACTGGCCAACTGAACGAAAAGAAGCAAACGAAACAACTCCCAACGTGATCGTCATTCTGGCGGACGATATGGGAATCGATTCGGTCTCCGCATTCAACGACCAACTGGGGATGAGTACACCCGCCATCGATCAGCTAGTCCAACAAGGAATCTCATTCACTGACGCCCATTCTACTTCGGGCGTTTGCACGCCAACGAGGTACGGACTGCTAACGGGTCGATATAATTGGCGTTCCCGACTGAAACGTGGAATCGTCGGGAAATGGGAACGCCCTTTGATCGAAGACCAGCGTTTGACTCTGCCTGAGATGATGAAGCAACATGGGTACGACACGGCTTGCATTGGCAAATGGCATCTGGGCTGGCTATGGCCGAAAAAAGGTGGTGGTACAACTGAAAAATTGGCCGAGATTGACTTCTCTCAGCCCGTTGATGGCGGCCCGAATGCACACGGATTCGATTATTACTTCGGTGACGATGTCCCCAATTGGCCGCCCTATGTCTGGCGCGAGAACGAGCGATTGCTGGGTGATGTATCTCAAACGATGAAACAAGGCGCGATGATTGGCGTCTCTGCAGGCCCTGCTGTCGCCAACTGGGATTTTCGTGCAGTGCTCGCAGAGTATGGGAAACGATGTTCGGACTTTATTCGCGATCGTGAAAACCAAACGCAGCCCTTCTTTCTCTATATCCCACTTCCTTCGCCCCACACGCCGATCGCACCTCACCGAGATTTTCAAGGCAAGTCAGGTGTTAGCGAGTATGCGGATTTTCTGATCCAAACTGACGCCACGATAAAGCAGATTGTACAGTCGCTAGATGAAGCGAAACTTGCCAAAGACACGGTTGTATTTTTCACCTGCGACAACGGAACGTCACCCAAAGCCAACTTTCAAGAACTAAAAGCAGGCGGCATCAACCTGAATGCAAATTGGCGCGGCTGGAAGTCGGACGCTTTCGAAGGAGGGCACCGAGTCCCCTTCGTGATTCGTTGGCCTGGCCAAATTCCTGCGGACCGCCGTAGCCAACAGACGATCACGACCGCCGACATCATGGCAACCTGCGCAGAAATTGTCGGACACGAATTGCCAGCCAATACTGCCGAGGACAGCGTCAGTCTCTTGGAAGTTGCCAGAAACGGCGATCAAGAAAACGCTACTCCGCTGCATGAATCGGTCGTCCATCACTCTGGTTCAGGATACTTTGCGATTCGCAAAGGCGATTGGAAATTATTGCTGTGCCATGGTTCTGGTGGTTGGAGTCCGCCACGCGAGCCGATTGCGATAAAAGACGATTTGCCGAATGTGCAACTTTACAACTTGGCGGCAGATCCCAAGGAATCCATCAACCTGCGAACCGAGCATCCGGAAATGGTCAGCCAACTGACGGCGGAACTTCGCGAGTTGATCGAGCAAGGCCGCTCAACTCCCGGGCCGAAGCAACCCAATCACGGAGGCAAAAATTGGTGGAAAGGTTTGCCCTGGAGGCAATCGAATTCGGATTGACTGTCAACTACGCAAGATCGCGATCTTCAAACAGCACTAGCGCCAACAGCATGGCCATCGCTCCGTAGAGCGTCGTGTAGATTACCGACCACGCCATATAACTGGCCGGAACAGGCGTATTGGTATTGATCGCCGCCTGCACATCGAAGTGATTCAAAACCGGAAAAACGATCGCCACGAGTTGCCCGAAGACAACCACGGGTTCAAACGCGCCAAGAGATGACTGAATGAGCAGCGGCGTCAGATGCCCCAAAACGTAGATTGAGAAACAAATCAGGAAGTTCGCCAAGATCCCAAAACGAGTCGATATCGCGACGCTGATCGCGACAAAAATTACGACTTCGAGAAAACAGAGAAACAGTCCAGGCAAAACGTGGATTGCCTCGATATAGCACTCTGACCACTCGGCAACACCTTTGGAATTTTCCTGGAAATCATAAACGGGCTTGTAGGCGACCCAAATGTAAAACCACAGCCCAAGCACGATGAACATGATCCCGATCGCCAGTGAAATACCGGTGAACTTACCAAGCACAAATTGACGTCGGCCGACTGGCTTTGACAAAACGGTAAGAGCCGTACGTCCTTCGATCTCTTCGGCGACTGACTTACTGGCCGCCCAAATCGCGAGGAAGATCGCCAAAACTCGAATCAACGTCAGACCCGAATCCTTATACATTTTGATGTCTTCACCAAAAGTATTGTAAGGAACGTAGATGGTTCCCAAGATAAACAGAATCCCCAAAACCATGACGATGGTGTAGAGCGGTTGGCTGACTTCCGTCTTGAACGTCGAGAAAGCGATCGCGGAAACTTTCGGAGAAACCGCAGCGAATATTAGATAGAACAGGTACAGCGCCAATACTGTCAGAGCGATAAATGGCACGACTGCCATTTCTCGGTACACTGGGGCCAACTCCCAATTGATTTTCAAAGTCGCCGGCGAGTTGTCGAGATTGTTGATGTAGAGCTGCTCGATTTGAGCATGAGGAATCGGTCCCCGTCCGTCAGTTCGCTGCAAATACAACGTTGCATTCTCATCAACATTTTGCACTTCCATGATGAGTCCGGTTGGCGTTTCCGGCGTAATCTCTTGAGTCGAAATCGCCAATCGACGATCGGTATCGAAACGAACCCAAACAAGTTCCGCTCCATCGAACACCATCGGAACCGGTTCGCCAACGCTTCCATCTGCACTCGGTTCGATCGTAAATTCTTCTTCGAACTTTCCGGTGAATGGCAATCGACCGAGCGAATTCATCATTCCCATCGGGTCGTCAACGAACTTAATAATGCCGAAGCCGTTATTGGGAGCCAACAAAAATCCAATTCCGGCAAACAACAACATGGCGACGCAGACTTTGTTCAGCCACGAAAGAAATCCTTCGAAGACAAGTCCGCTGATTTCGCCCGACATCCTTCGAGATGCCAAACTCCAAATCCCGAAACCAATAAAAAGACAAATCGGAACGGCAAAGATCAAAGGTAAAACAAGCTGTTCAATCGGAGGCAATTTTTTGCCGTTCTGCCAATAAATGTAACCGACGAATAACGCCAAATAGACAAGCGTCGAGACGATGCCAAACAACCACTTGGCAGTTGAATTTTCTGCAATCCGGTTCAGTCCGCCAATTCGTTGCAAGACCGCAAATTTGAACAACGTCAAAATGACGAGCAAAAATCCGATCCCAATACCCAACGACATAATCCAGACAGGAGTAAGCCAGTTTGTGACTTTGATGTTTTGGGCAAGTAGCAGAGTTTCAGATAACATATTTCTTGTGCAAATTCTGATACGGCAAATTCAAATCGGGCTGCGATCTGGATCTGCTCAAAACCGGGAATGAATTGAAAAACGCGGCATTAATGCATAATATTCCGCCGAAATCTGACTAAGTGCCCATTATCTGGACTGCCAGTTACGACAGAAAAATTGCGGCAGGAAATCGGGATCGGCGGAATCATCCGATACCGAATCTTTACCTTTACGCACATTATGAGCCTAAAGTTCAAATCATCAAAGGGTCTTGTAAAAGAAGTCGAAATCGAGCGATCCACCTAAAAGTCAACAACGAAGCCCGCAGAGACGTTCTTTGCCTGCCAACAGCACGTGACCGGTTCCTCAACCGAACCTTTTTGGTGAATCTGACCAGGCAAAGTCAAGATTTAACGCCGGATTTCAAACTGGTTCAGACCGCCAACTGCCTGACTGCGCTCAATCCGTGTGGCCCGAATATAGCCATCCATTTTCTCTTGGATGTCAGCCAATAACCGGTCAAGTTCACCCGAATCACCTTCAACGACCACCTGAACGTTGCCATCGGCAAGATTTTCAACCCATCCTTGAACCGAATGTCGCTTTGCAATCGTCAAGGTTTGAAATCGAAAACCGACTCCCTGAACCTGCCCCTCAAATATGACTTCCCACCGTTGAAGTTTCATTTGGTAACTCCCTTGTCGATTGAAGCTGCACAGAATTTGGAGTGTTCTACCAATGCTTAATTTTTAGGTAGCGCAACTCGTCAAGAGTTCTGATCAAACTGTGAATCGCCGATAGTCTTGACGGCTTCCACTACGGAAATAGTCCTAAAGTTTAGATCTAACGAGCCATTAAGCCGTTAGTGGAATTTCAGACGACAGAAATTGATTGGCCGCCGCGATCAAATTGTGATTGGATTTGTTGTCATCAAAGGCCGCGAAAACTCGGAGCCTCCGAATGACACCCTTCTCCAGGAATTCAGAATTGAGCTCCCAATCAAGCTGAAATCGACCATCCTCAAGAATGACCGAATTCGTTGACTTCAAATCGGTTGGCATGACGGCCAGGAGCAAAGCTCTTTCTGAGTCAGGCGATCGAAAGACACAAGCGTGTGTTTGTGGCGGGCTATCTCCCGCGACTTCAACTAGTTGCTGAGTATCATCGAGACAATAAAACGTCCTCGAAGAGTTCAGCAAAATTGACGTGACCTTGGGATTGGGTTGGGAATCTAAAAGATTCGTTTCCAAAGAGTAGATCAACTCGAGTGTTGAGAGTGGAGCAACCACGCCTTCATTTTCCGATTCGTCACTTGCGATCTGGAATTCAGACCAGCGCCAGTAGAGTTCAACTCCGACGGGACGTTTATCTGAGGCTGGGTAGCTAACGATCAAATCGTCACCGCGCAGATAGGGATCCAGTTGATCAGTGCCAACCGTTTCAAGCTTGTCGATTCCAAAGAGGCGGGTCGCGACTTCGCCGACACCGTCAGCATAAGTGGCTCCCGTCGACGGGCTGGCCAAATCGATTTCAATTCGACTTACCGCGTCACCGGCGTCCCATTGGACGGTTGCCACATCACAAACGTCTTTGGATTTCGAAGCCCGCCCGTCACTTCGACTTAAATGCCATTTACGAACTTGATTGTTAGCCATGCTGGCGTTCCATACCGTAGAATTTTTGAGGACGTTAAGAGATACTTTAGTTGCGATCAGGAACAACCATGAACGTAGATTCAATCTGAGATCGGCGTAATTTGGGATTGGCGTGACAGCCCAATCGAACAATCAATCGTGCGAATTATCCAGTGGATTTGATCTTATCAATCACTGGCACGTTGTCCACAAGGCCCATTCAACCATCCGACTGCCATGCCATCTGAAAATTCCTCGATTGATGACGAACAGCTTACGAAGTTCATGCTGGCCAGTGAAAAGGCTGCGCGACTTGGTGGTGAGGTTTTAATGAAATGGCTGGGCAAAGCTGAAGTCTATGAAAAGGGGCCTGGCGATCTGGTCACCCAAGCGGATTTCGAATCCCAGCAGACGATCCAAGACTATTTGCTCGGAGAGTTTCCAGACCATCATTTCCTCGGCGAAGAGTCTGACAGGGAGAACCACGGAACATCCGAGAAGCCAGAAAATGCCGACTCGCAAGCCGCTTCCGGGCAATCTCCCAGTTCGCCGCTTGGCCGACCTGATTTCTGTTGGATTGTCGATCCACTCGATGGAACGACCAATTTCGTCCACCAGCTTCGTTCGTTTTGCGTTTCGATTGCGTTGCGTTGGCGAGACGATGTTGTTGTCGGCTGCGTTTTCGATCCGACCACAGACGAGTGTTTCACTGCGGCAATTGGGCAAGGCGCAAAACTGAACGGATCGCCGATTCAGTCAAGCAAATGCGTAGAGATCGAAAAATCGCTGGCTGTCTTCAGCATGAACAGTCACGTCTCTTCCAATGATCCGCAAATGATCCGTTTCGTCAAAGTGATGAAAAGCGCCGCAACGTTGAGGCGACTCGGTTCCGCCGCTTTGAATCTTTGTTTCGTTGCTTGCGGACGCGTCGATGCCTATTGGGCAACCAGCTTGAAAATCTGGGACGTCGCTGCGGGTTTTCTGATCGCTCAGGAAGCCGGTGCGGTCATTGATGATTTCGAAGGCGAACCGCTGTCGATCAACCAGCCTCGTTTTTGCGCCGCGGGCACGGAAGCGCTGTTTGAAAGCTACCGCGTTTTGTTGCATGTCACCGATGAAACTCAGTAAGGATCTGAACCATCAGCGATTGATTCGATTCAGCGATTGATTCGATTCAGCGATTGATTCGATTCAGCGATTGATTCGATTCAGCGAAACGAAAGACAGCGGCACAAAAATGATTGCCGGCAACCAAGCCGCCAACACCGACGGCTTGACCAAGCTGTAAGTCCCGAGACTGTGACAAGCGACAACGCTCAATTGCAGCACAGCGACAATCAGAAAACAAAGTCCAGCGGAAACGAAAACGTTTCTCCCCGATCGAGCAATGATCAACGGTAACCCGAGCAGCAGGAGGGTTATGTCGAGGAGCGGTTGGATGACGCGGGCATGAACGTTGATATGTTGCCCACTACCAAACCAAAGTTTTGGCTTGCGCAGTTCAACCAGCATTTCCGGAAACGACTGATAGTCCAGCAGCTTCTTGCCAAACGCGACTTGGTAAGCTTGAAAATCACAAGCAACAAAGCATTGATCCGGCTTCAGCCATGCGTGGTCTCGTGGCCAAAAAACAATGGGCTGTTCATTGAGAAACATGGTCGGCAAATTCATGCCCGACGTTGGAAGTTCGACTTGCCGAAACAGCACGCCAGCGGGATGAAGCTCGTTGGCTGACTCTTGAGTCGCCCAAAGCGACATGATGCGCGGCACGTCACGGCTAATGTTGGCAGGAATTTGCACATCGGCGTCGGTGATTTTATTGTCGACCAACGAAAGGTCTTCACCTCGGATTTTGATTCCTGAATTTACATCTTGATAAATTCCCATGGAGATTTTATCTCGATTGGCCCAGTTCTGAGCCGTGCGAACGAGCTGATCCTTGTATTTCGGAATTACAAATTCCCGATTGGCGGCGGCCAGTCCAATGATCACAACCGCACAAACAAAGATGGAACGCAGGATTCGCGACTTCGTCACACCAGCTGCTTCCAATGCCGTCATTTCTCTTCGTCGCTGCATGAGGCTGACCGAAAAAACGGCAGCGACCAATGCCCAAATGCCGGCCGTTTTGTCGAACATCTCCGCGACGCGAGGCCCGTAAAACTCGAACATCAGCTGCGGCCAGCCGACTTGCTCTCCTACTGACCCTAGTTCGTCGAGATTGCTGAACAGGTGAATGACAATAAACAAACCTGTGAAGCTAAGAAAACAGACAAGAAAAATCCTGAGAAACATTACGAGTAGGTATCGGTCAACAATCGTCATCCTGACGCTTCTCTCACTTGATTGGTTTTAAACCGAGCCAAAGTCCGAGCCAAAGTCCGAGCCAAAGTCCGAGCCAAACGTAAACCAGTTCAACACGGCTATCATTCTGTTTTTCAACCTGCCCATTGTAGGTGAATTGCCCAATTCGACCGACATCACTTTCCAAGTGTAAAAGGCGTCCTCAAAGCTTTATGCGGCGGTACCGCACCGCCACGAGCACAGAAATCGCCAAGTCAATGTTGTAAACCAGCGCTTGCAAAATGCTTGCACTAGTTGGCAAGCCTGACGTGATCCCTCAAAATGAGAAGCGCTGGCGAATCTGGCAACTTACGAATCGGCCAACTTACCTCTTACGACAATTTCCGTTCCGGCCTCCTCATCTAACGTTTCCGTTCTGCTTTCTGACAAGGACGTCCATTGAGAACCAACGTCATTCGACGTCTCGTTTCGCTTATCTTCCCGGCAAGCTGTCTCGGTTGTGCGGCTGAACTGGGACAAAGATCGCTTGCGGAATCGGGCGACACTGATGACGCGTCGGCACTTGGTTTCATGGGCTGGCAGGCATCTCATTGGTGCTCGGACTGTTGGCGAAGATTATCTCCTATCGGTCGATCCCGCTGCGATCGCTGCAGTGCCATCCTGTATCAATCCAATCCGTTCTTGGGCGAATGCGCTCTTTGCCATGGATCGGATTTACGTTTTACCAAAGCGATCGCAGTTGGTAATTATCAAGGCTTACTGCAGGAGCTGATCATCCGCATGAAGGGTCAGCAAGACGAATCAATAGCGATCCAGCTTGGACAAATGTTGGGCTACGAATTACTGGCTTCCGATTCATCCGATTTTGATCCGCTTGGTTATGATCTGGCGATTCCTGTTCCATCGCATTGGTTTCGAAAACTCAAACGTGGCTTCCAAGCCGCCGACGTCATCTGTGAGAGCATGTGCGGGCTGACGGGAATCAAGAAATCCAGCTCAATCGTCAAAGCTATTCGATCGACGAAAAAACAAGGCACGCTCTCTTCGGCTGGCCGAGTTTCCAATGTTCGTGGAGCATTCTCAATTCGTCCAACGGTACCGCTCGCGGGCAAGCGAGTGCTCATCGTTGATGATGTGATGACATCCGGAGCGACCACCAGCGAAATCGCACGGATCCTGATCACCCAAGGCGCCGAGGAGGTCAATGTTGCCGTCGTCGCTCGCGGTGCCCGCGTTAGTTAAATTAAAGGTTAGAGGTTGAAGGTTGATTCTTCGCCGATGGTTGAGTCTTCGCCGCTGGCCATATGCGGAATGATCGCAGCTCGAATCAAGCGGCCAAGCAAAACGCGTTTGCCCCCTCCTGTATGCCGAAATACGAAGCTAACCTTCGCTCACCCAAAGATTTGTTTCCCAATCCGGGATTTGTCCCAAGTTCGCGTTGTCTTTCTTGGTAAGAAAGGCAATATTCTGTCCAAGGCAATATTTTGTCTTTTAGATCGCAACCATCATGGGATTCAGACGAATTCATGGTTGCACCGCAGCCTTGACTTAACATCAACCATCAGGCCCGCACGCATGGCTTCTGCCTTGCCGCCGATGGATAAACTTAAACCTATTGGCAACGTCCGAAATGAACTCAGAAGGTGATAGCCCAAGCGAGAACCAGCCTTCGTCCGACTCCATTGGATCATTGGAATCGACTGAACAGGCGTCAACAGAAGTGAAGAAGAGCAGTTGGTTTAAGAGATCTTTCAATCCATTTCGAATCGCGACATTGCGTGGATTGGCTGTTGTTCTTCCTCCACTTCTCACAATTGTCTTTTTTGTATGGGCATGGAATGCAATCGACCGCGCGATCCTTCGCCCCGTTGAGTCGCTTGCTCGTAACTCAATTGTCTGGTCGATTGATGATTCGCACGAAGACATTGAGATACAAAAGAAAGTCCGCGCCGGACAAGGCTCGTTCAACGAAAAACGGACGGTGTACTCTACCCCAGAAGGCCAGCAATACAGCCGAATCCTTCAGACGTGGCTGCCGGCAGAAGTGATTGGAACCGTTCAGGCAAGTCCTGGCGTTACCGCTCCGACGACCGCTAACGATTACTATCTGCGGTATGTCGAGTTGCGTTTTCTGAAACGCCACTTGGTCATTCCAGCTTTCCTGGCATTGTTGCTGGCACTGATGTACTTGGTCGGCAAATTGTTGGCGGCCGGAGCCGGGCGTTTCTTCCACGCGCTGATCGAGTCACTGATCAATCGACTTCCGATCATTCGCAATGTTTATTCGTCGGTAAAACAAGTCACGGATTTCGTTTTTAACGAAAGCGATATTCAATACACGCGAGTCGTGGCGGTTGAGTATCCTCGTCGCGGAATTTGGTCGATGGGATTTGTTACCGGAGACAGTTTGCTTGATATCCGAAACGCGTCCGGCGAACCCATGCTCAGTGTGTTAATGCCGACCAGCCCTATGCCGGCAACAGGATTCACGATCTCTGTTCCCAAAAGTGAAACCATCGACTTGGACATCACCATCGATCAGGCCATCCAGTTCTGCGTTAGCTGCGGTGTGGTGGTACCGGATCACCAAATGGCTAAATCAGCTTTGGAAGGCAACGTTCGACGTCGTTTAGAAGCCGGCAATAAGACTACAACCGCAGATAAAACCAAAGACGACTCGACGTCCGAGGATCGTTAAATCGGCTCTGCCATTCTCTCAACAGATCAATGACTTCGAATCCCAAAATACGACTCGGTACACGTGGCAGCCAGCTTGCATTGTGGCAAAGCAATTGGGTCAAAGGCCAATTGGAGAGCCTTGGCGTCTGTGTTGACTTGATCAAAATCAAGACCGAAGGAGACATCCAAACGCAGCCGCTGGCTCAAATCGGTGGACAGGGGCTGTTTACCAAGCGTCTCCAAGTCGCGTTGCTAAACAATGAAATTGATTTAGCCGTTCACAGCCTGAAAGACCTGCCAACCGAAGACCACCCGGAGTTGGCGATCGCTGCTATTCCCGAGCGGGAATCAAAAGCCGATGCATTGGTCTCTAACCGGTTTCAAAATTTCGAATCGTTGCCTGAAGGCGCGACGATCGGCACAGGGAGCGTACGCCGGGCGGCTCAACTGCTTCATCTGCGTCCAGATTTACAAATCAAAGACATCCGCGGCAACGTTGATACCCGATTGCAGAAACTTGACGATGGCGAATTCGACGCAATTATTCTGGCAGCCGCTGGACTGATTCGATTGAATCTGGATACGCGAATTACGTTTACCTTTGAGCCGGAACAACTAATGCCGGCGGTCGGGCAAGGAGCGCTCGGGCTTGAAACACGCGCCGATGACAACGTCGCCATCTCGGCCGTCGCGCCGTTAAAACATGCCGCCAGTTACTATGCGGCACTTTCTGAGCGTTCGATGTTGCGATCACTATTTGCTGGCTGCCTGGCTCCTGTCGGTGCAAACACATCAGTGACTGGCGACGAACTAACGCTGCAAGGAATCGTACTCAGCCGAGACGGGAAAGAAAAAGTCATGGCCAGCTCCTCCGGCCCAATGATCAATGCTAACGATCTGGGTATTACAGTTGCCGCAGAACTCGTTTCACAAGGCGCCGACAAGTTCCTCCGCGATGCGAAAGCAGAATAGCAATTAGGTAACGCTCGTCGAAGTATCGGAGCAGAGCGCTGACAAGCCCCGGCTTTTCGGAAGGCAGGACGCCGTGGAAAAAGACAAAGCACCACGAGAGGGCTTCAAGGAAACCATGATCACGATTCGTGTCGTGTTCGCATGTTGGTCTTTTGAAATCGTGAATCACTACCACTGAAGCACTTCGCGCTCTGCACTGCCAGATTCGATCGTGCTAGAATGCGATTCGAAAGCTTCTTGAAAGCAGCCCTTCCTCCACGCGCAGTCGAGCTCATGTTGAAAGATAGAAAATCTTACGAGGCAATCGCAAAGCGTCACGGGATAGATCTCGACTCAATCCGCCCGCTTTCTAAAGACGAACGCCTAGATCGCTTGAAGCAAACACTGGTTCGAACTGACGTTCCGTATCCGCTCAGCCCAGACGAGCAAATCACCTATCTTGCTGCCGCCCAATCGGGCAAGCCATTTGGATTGGGTTCCTTAGGCAGTGAAACCGTCGACTTGCGCGAGTTTGCCAATTTCCAAGTCTACGAAGACTACACTTTCGAGGACCATTTGAGCTGGGCATGTCTGGTTGCAGAACAAAAGCAGACTAAGAAGAAGTACGCATGTCAGGAATATCTGGACGGCGAAAACCTGTTTGAAATTGGTGGTTCGGTCATTCCCGATTTTCATTTGCTGAATGCGAGAATTTACCAACAGACTCGCTGGCAACTGTCGACCGTATCGATGATCATTCCGGCTGAACTTTTCTTCACATGCCATAGCCGCCGATTTTTTCCGGTTACGACTTTCATGCGGCCCCTAGGAACGGACTACTTGGAAGAGCCCGATATCGGCCACGATGTCGCGGGTCACGTTGCCACGTTCACGATCCCTGCGGTCGCCAACGTCATGAAAAATCACGGGACAGCTCGCGATATTATCTATTCCGAGCGCGATGAAAAAATCGCCGCGGCTGGTGATGATCAAGTCAAAATCCGCGAACTGAATCAACAAGCCGATGACCTTCTCGTTTATGCAGGTCGCATTTATTGGTTCACCGTCGAATTCGGGTTGGTGATGCAACAAAATGAAGTCAGGGATTTTGGCGCGGGCATTCTGTCCTCTCCGGGCGAAACGGTTTTCAGTATCGAGAGCCCGACTTCGAATCGAATCCTGATCGATCCCTCGGACGATGCGGACTTACTAAGACTCGCCAATACCGATTACCTCATCAGTGAATTTCAAAAAACTTACTTCATCTCAAAGAGCTTCGACCTACTCAATTCATTGACGCCAGATCGCATTCTGGCGGCCAGCCGCAAGGCCATGAACTTGCCAGATTACACATGGCGGGAGATTGTTCCCGGCGACAATGTCATCGATGTTGGATCCGACGCGATGTCGCCGAACGAAAAGTACTATCGCTTGATGGCGGGGCAGCCGCTTGATGAATGCTTGCAAAGAACGGCAATCAAGAATCTGAAAATGTACCAAGCCGGCATCGACGACGACTTGTTGGCACAGTTTAAATCACTTCCTCCGGAAGTCCCGAAGGAAGTTTTGTCGTGGTTCGAAACGCAAGAGTTTTAGCGGCTGCAAAACGTTCAATGCTGAATTTCATCACAGCTTATCCAACATTTTGCAATCCTGCCGCGATGCCATTGATCGACTGCAAGAGCGCTTTTTGAATAACATCGATCTCAGCGTGATCAGGATTCTTCCGAATCTCTTCCAGCAACGCGACTTGAATGTAGTTAAGTGGATCGACGTAAGGATTGCGAACGCGAATGCTGTGCTGCAACCACGGTTCTGTATCCAACAACTCTTCACAGCCCGTCACTTGCAGCACCAACGTACGGCTCAATTCGAACTCGTCAAAAATGTTTTTCGAGATCGACTTACCCGATTCCCCAGCCAGCTTCGCGTACATTCCAGCGATCGACATATCAGCGCGGCCCATGCCTAAATGAACGTTACTTAACATCGTTCGGAAGAACGGCCAGTCTCGATACATCTCGACCAAAGTCTGCAAACGTTCCTCGCGATCACCCGCGGCCAGCCATTGCTCAAACGCGGTACCAATTCCGTACCAACTTGGAATGTCGGCGCGAGATTGAGTCCAAGCAAATACCCAAGGAATCGCTCGCAGGTCGTCAAGCGTTTTCGTCGCACGACGGTGCGAAGGACGCGAACCAATATTCAACTGGCCAATTTGATCGATGGGCGACGCGGTTTGGAAATAGTCAATAAAATCATCATGCTCCACCAGCGAACGATACTTTTCGTAAGCAAGCTGGCTGACCTCGTCCATTACCTCCGACCATCGCTCCACATTGTCAAACACCGGACGTGTTCCAGTTGAACAAAGCACCGCATGAAGCAACTGCTGGAGATGACGATGCGCGATCTCTGGCTGGCTATACCGCGAGCTGACAACTTCGCCTTGCTCGGTAATCCGAATGCGACCGCGGACTGACTCAGTCGGCTGAGCCAAAATCGCACGATTACTTGGCCCGCCGCCTCGGCCTAGTGAACCACCTCGACCGTGGAAAAGCGTCAAATCGACATTGTGTTTTTGGCATGTCTCAGCAAGCTGCCGTTGCGCGGTAAACAGCATCCAGTTGGCTCGCAGGAAGCCTCCGTCTTTGTTGCTGTCGCTGTACCCAATCATGATCTGCTGCTGACCGCCTCGCTGCTTTAGATGCTCGCGGTAAGCTTCGTTCTCAAATAGTTCCGCCATGATTCGCGGCGCGTTGAGCAGATCCTCAACCGTTTCAAACAGCGGTACCACGTCTAAACGTCCTGCTAAACCAGCGTCATTGGCAAAAAGCAGAACTTCCAGCAAATCGCTTACCCCTTGCGTCATGCTGATGATGTACGTCTTGATTGATTCCAATCCGACGACGTCTTGCGCCTTCTTCACGAGAGCAAAAAGCGACAATAGATCTTCGGTTGATTCACTGAAATGACTGCGCACCGCTTTGGCACCGCCAGTCCATGGCCTTGGATTGGAGACCTCGCGAGTTAACAGCTCAACTTTTTCTTCTTCACTTAACGCAGAATAGTCCTCAACCGTTTGGTTGGCTTGAAAAATCTCAGTGGCGGCCTCGCGATGATGCCGCGCGTGCTGACGTATATCGAGCGCGGCCAAATGAAATTCGAAAACTTCAACCGACCGAATCAAGCGACTTAGTTTTCCGCGAACCAATTGCTTTCCCTTGTTTGCAATCAAGCTGTCCCGAATCAAAATCAGATCGTCGTGAAATTCTTTGGAAGTTTGATACGCTCTTGGAAGCGGCACGACTGCGTCCCACGGTTGCTTATTTTGCTCACGGGTTGCTTCCAAGCGGCGATACATCAAAACCAGTTTTTGCCGGTAAGGCTCCTGTTTGAATCGGTCGATCACCTCGAACTCCGACCCTTCCACCAGTTCCCTATCGGCCGCGAGACTATCGAGAAATGCTTGGCTAAAATCGACCCGTGATGTTGCAGGGCTGAGTAATGAATACATTGAACCGACTTCTTTGCCGTACCGTTCAAGCACAAGATCTTTGTGGGCGCGAAGTGCATTTTCCGTGACCGTCGGCGTGACATAAGGATTCCCGTCTCGGTCACCGCCAATCCAGGAGCCGTAACTTAGAAACGAGGGAATCTCAAATTTGAAACCCGGAAAATTCTCTTCGAGAGCACTTTCCAGCTCCTCGTAGATTCTTGGAATCAAATCGAACAACGTGTTCTCGAAAAAATAAAGCCCCGTGTTGCGGACTTCATCCATCACCGTCGGGCGTCGATCACGGGTTTCATCACTTTGCCATAACAGCACGATGTAATCGTGAAGATCCTTTTCGACGTTCTTACGTTCGACCAGGAAAAGATCCTGAGATGTGACGCGCTGCAGCAGGCTGGAAACTTTGTTCAGAATCTGACGAGTCGTGCGACGCTTGGATTCAGTCGGATGCGCCGTGAATACCGGAGTGACCACCATCGACTGAAGCGTTGTTTGAAGCTCTTCGGCCGTGATGCCTTCTCTTTTGAGCGTCGCGATGGCTTCGGCGATCGTTTCGTCCATCGGCTTACCAGCGTCGCTGGCTTCTTGGGCACGGGTCCTCAGAACGCGGACTCGCTCTCGCTCTTCCGCCAAATTGACCAATTGAAAGTAGGTTGAGAAAGCTTTCAAATTGGCGTCGGCGAGTTCAACATCGCCGACCAACTTCGGCATGATTTCACTCAACTTATCGAAGGCCGACTCATCGCCCGCGCGCCAGGATTTAGCCAACGCCCTAATTTCTTCTTCTAAATCAAAGACGGTTTGGCCTTCTTGATCAATGATCGTCTGCCCCAGCAATCCACCGAGAAGCCGAATAGAAGTGCTTAACTCGTTCTGCTTAATGTTCATTCCCTTGACTCCGTTATCGTTGGCATGGAATTCGAAAATTCCAATTTCGTTTTCATCGACTTGGGTTTTCGACGATCCGAAAATAAATTGATCAAAAACTTTGGTGTCAATTTAAAGGGATCGCGTCAACTGAACAATGAACGTTGAATCGTCTTTGCTAAAATCGCGATCGCACCGGACAGCAACTCGCCGCTGATTGACATCAACGGCACGCAAGTCGCCCGTGAACAAGCAGCTCGATTCTAAGCGGTTTTTTGCGACCAATTCAGTTCGAGGTTGGCGGTATGGCTGTGGCCATTTCCCAGTTGACATGACTTTATCCAGATTTAAAATTCGATTTATCATGACAAGAAATGAATCCACTAATTTCGACATTCTTATTATTAGCTCGGCCTCAAGCCTAGTGCTGAGGCGTTGAGTTTCGCGATGTCGAAGGATTAACTACGTCCGCGGCTCGCAAAATTGGCGAGCCTTTTTTTATGTTTTTTTGTAATCGGTTGCCTCCCCAAAAGAGGACAACAATTCCAGGAGCCCACGATGACCACAATGTACTTCGAAACCGACATCAACATGCGTGCACTCGACGAACTATGTGTCGCCGTTATTGGCTATGGCAGCCAAGGTCGTGGGCAATCACTCAACCTCCGAGACAGCGGCGTCAACGTTGTTTTGGGACTGCGTGAAGGCGGAAAAAGCTGGCAGGCAGCGGAAGCTGAAAACTGGTCACCGCTAACGATCGAAGAAGCAACAAAAAAGGCCGACATCATCTGCTTGCTGACCCCAGACATGGCTCAGCCAAAAATTTACCGTGACAATATCGCTCCCAACATGAAAACCGGGGCGACGATCTTGTTTTCGCATGGATTCAACATTCACTACGGTTCGATTCAAGTTGCCCCCGAAAACAACGTTGTCATGCTGGCTCCCAAAGGGCCGGGTGGGCTGGTTCGTCGGCAGTATGAAGAAGGCTGTGGAGTTCCCGGACTGGTTGCGATTCATCAAGACGCAACCGGTAACGCGAAAGAGTTGGCCCTTGCCTATGGCTGGGGAGTCGGCGCTGCTCGTGCGGGAATTATCGAAACGACTTTTGCTGAAGAGACAGAGACCGATTTGTTCGGTGAGCAGGCCGTGCTTTGTGGTGGTTTGACTGAACTGATCACAGCAGGCTGGGAAACGCTTGTCGAAGCTGGCTACCAACCGGAAGTCGCTTACTTCGAATGTCTTCACGAAGTCAAACTGATCGTTGACTTAATTTACGAAGGTGGCATCGCTCGCATGCACGAGTTCATCAGCGACACGGCTGCCTACGGCGATCTCGTTAGCGGCAAGCGTATCATCTCAGATGCCTCGCGTCAGGCGATGAAAGATGTACTGAAAGATATTCAGGACGGAACGTTTGCTAAAAATTGGCAAGCTGAAGATGCTGATGGAAACACGAATTACAAGTCGATGATGCAAGCCGATCTTGACCATCCGATCGAAGCCTGCGGTCGTGAATTGCGAAAGCGATTTTCATGGCTGAAGGAAGCTCAGCAAGCCAGCTAGGCTGGCACGACGAGAACTGTCGGCTTGCTCCGCGATCCAAATTAGGATTGCGGAGCCGCCCTCGACGACCATTCCCCCGATAACGATTCTGCGCGGTGAAGTTCCTGTTTCCCCCGACGTTAGCATGCCCACGCAAGCGAGGGCATGGCACCCGAAAATTCGCCCAAAAAATTCGCCCAAAAAAATTCGCCCTTAGAGACTCGGCCCAAGAAATTCGTTAATTCGTTAGCTCATTAATCCAGCATTGCAGAATTGATCAGCCGCAAGACTGTTTACCCCGTTGTGAGTTTCGTGCATGGAAAATCAGAAACACGCAACAGCGATTTGGGCTGAATGGTCGGACGAACAACTGCTGAAAAATTTGGCTGCCGAAACCGAGGCCGCGTGCGGACGAATTTATAAGCTGGATCAGCCAACCCAAGTTGACTCTGTCGAACTAGCCAATTGTGATTTGCTGTTGAAGCGAGAGGATCTTTCGAAAGTCCACTCCTACAAATGGCGCGGCGCGTTCAACAAGATCAAATCGCTGCACGATTCTGGGTTTGGCGGCACGATGGTGGCCGCTTCGGCTGGCAACCATGCTCAGGGCGTTGCGATTTCTGCGGCCGACATGAAGCTGAAGGCAACCGTCTTCATGCCGCGTTCGACTCCATTGCTCAAGCAACAATCAGTCAAACAGTTGGGCGGTGCGTTCGTCGAAATCAGATTGTGCGGCGACTCGTTTGAAGAAGCGGCTCAGCACGCGACAGAATTCGCCGTTCAGTCAGGTGGCTTGGTCATTCCTCCCTACGACGATCTTCATGTTGTTGCCGGACAATCAACCATCGCTGTCGAGATTGCCGAGGCTGGACTTGAGCCCACCCACGCGTTTCTTCCCATCGGCGGTGGTGGAATGGCTTCCGGAGTCGCGTCCGTTTTGCGCGCTCGGTTCCCGAAAATCAAATTGATCGGTGTGGAAGCCGAAAATCAAAACAGCATGGGCAGCTCGATTCAAAATGGTGCCCGCAAGAAAATTGAGTGGTTAGATCGCTTCTGCGACGGGACCGCGGTGGCCATTCCCGGTGCCCTGAATTTTCGACTTTGCAAATTGCTTCTCGACGATTGCATCACGGTCAGCAACGACCAAGTCTGCGAGGCGATTCAGTTTCTGTGGCAAAAATTACGGGTCGTGGTCGAACCCTCCGCCGGCATTGGCGTCGCCGCAGCCCTTCAGGCCAAGCTTTCGAAACAAGACCGTCCGCTGACGATCCTGTCGGGATCCAACGTTGACTTCATGATGTTGCCCAAAATCGCCAAACGTGGCCAGGCTCAGCGTCCGGAGACTCGCTACTACGCATTTGAGATTGGCGAGCGGCCGGGAGCATTATCGTCTTTGCTCGATCGCTTTTTCGGCACAATGAATATCATCGACTTTCAATACGGACAGGTTGAACGGGATCGCGCCTACCCTGTCATTGGAATTGAAGTGCCTTACTCCGCAATCGATCAGCTCAACGACTTTCTGGCAGCTCCTGGAATTCCACAACACGCGGAAGTCACTGGAACAGCGGCGGCTGATTTTCGTGTCATTCCGTTCAACGTCGATTTACTCAAGCTTCCATTTTTCGCAGTCATCGAATTTGCTAACCGCCCCGGTGCGCTGCGAGAATTCATGCGTTTCGCCAGCGAGTACGCCGGCGTCTGCTACATGAACTACACCGACACCGGCCAGACAGAAGGCCAAGCATTGATGGGTTTCGATTTCGAAAACATCGCTCGGCAAACCGAGTTCTTTGGCTGGCTGGACGAATCACAAACCAAGTTTGAGAAGGTTGATATTGAAGTGATTCGCCATTTCACGGGTTCGACCGACTCGCCTCGAACATGGAAAGACATTGCTTCCAGCTTGATTCGTTCACCATCGAAGCCGGCCAACGACCCCTAGACCCGCTATGAAAAAAGGCCGATGAATAATTTCACCGGCCTCGAATCAGCATCTCATTGGAGTGCATCTAGTTGCATCAGATTGCTGATTACTTAGCTACTCAAACTGAACGGTTATAGGCCGCTATCAAGGAGCGTCAGCGACGATGATACGGAAAAACAAGAGCCTATCACTCAAACTGAAGTTGCCGTAACTGCGCTACACTGGTTACGGCCTACCTTCATACGACCCGCCATTTATCGATTGATAGCGAAGCGGAATTTGAAAGCGCTCAGTTTGCATAGCTAAGGGCAGCTTCGACTGCCAAATTTTCTTCGCTATGAGCTTCAGCGTTTGTGACCAAGATAGCCTCGATCAAAATCGTTTCGTTGAACTTGGAACGTGAGAGTTCGATTTCAAGAACATCGTTTTCAAGCCTATATTGAGCGTAGAAATCTTGGCCGCGTGACTGAAGTATTGCGGTGCTTTCGGATGCTTGCTTGACCGAGAACGACATGCCCGCTGGCAAGATCTGAAGTTCGTTTTCGGTGATCAAGATGTCGCGAAAACCCTCGTTGTTGAGAATGGTTTTCCGGTCGATGAGAATCATCTCAATCCTCCAGCGACCACTTGGAAAAACTTGCATTGGTAAACTCCGATAAAATATGAATTAATGCTTTCAAGGATTGCAATTACCAAGCCAAACTTGAAAAGACGGAGTTTTTGAGGTTTTCCTGCGGTAACGGTCGGTTTAGTTCTCATTTTGAGAACCTATTCTCAGAGAGCTTTGGACGCCGCACCCAAAGTTGACTCCATCCGAGCCGAGCGATACACCAAAGAGCATTTCCGTTCGGCGCTCGTTGCATTGCTGATCATCGCTGTCGGCGTGACGTGATTCATCGGAGTCTTAAAATTAACCCTCGCTTGCCACACTGACCAACTGTGATAAGAAAAAATGCCGCTCAATTTTTAACCGTTCCATAAAGCACGCCCCAAGATCTCATTGGTATTGAACTCATGATTTATGACTTAGCTCGAGTTTTTTTAAAAGTGACGAACCTAGTGATGGCGATTGCGTTGGCAATAGCCATTTCAAATGGGTGTTTGATTGCCGACGACGCGTCTCGCGAACCCAACATCAATGAGCAACCAAATATTGTTCTGGTCATGGCAGACGATCAAGGCTGGGGGCAAGCTGGTTACAACAATCATCCGATCTTGAAAACGCCAAACTTGGACGCGATGGCTTCCAATGGTCTGCGCTTCAATCGATTTTACGCCGGCGGGCCAGTCTGCTCGCCGACCCGAGCAAGCGTCTTGACGGGTCGATCTCATTGCCGGACAGGTGTTGAGTCACATGGATTCGCGTTACGGCTTCAAGAAAAAACGATCGCCCAAACGCTTCAAGGTTTGGGCTATGCGACTGGCCATTTTGGAAAGTGGCACCTGAACGGAATGCGTGGCCCGGGAGTACCCATTTTGGCAGGCGACAGCCACGGACCAGGGACGTTTGGATTTGACAAATGGCTCTCCGTTACCAACTTTTTTGACCGCGATCCGGTCATGGGGCGGCAAGGTGAATTTGAAGAATTCAAAGGCGACTCATCAGAAATCATCGTCGACGAGGCGCTGAAATTCATCTCGAAAAACGCAAAATTGAATCGACCTTCGTTTACAGTGATCTGGTTTGGCACTCCCCACAATCCGTTCATGGCTGACCCTGCTGACGCCGCTCCATTTGCCGACCTTGATCAAGATTCCCGTGACCAGCACGGAGAATTGGTCGCCATGGATCGTAGCATCGGCACGTTGAGAAAAGGCTTACGTGGACTGGGAATCGAAAATGAAACCATCGTTTGGTTTACCAGCGACAATGGCGGCCTTCCCAAGATCAAACCGGAAACCGTGGGCGGACTGCGAGGATTCAAGGGCAGCCTCTATGAAGGCGGCATTCGAGTACCAACCGTGTTGGAATGGCCAACGAAAATCGCACCTCGCATCACCGATTTCCCAGCCGTCGCGATGGACATCGTGCCGACCATTGGTGAAATCCTGGGAGTCGCTGATTCGGCGACGATTGCCCCACAAGACGGCATCAGTCTTGTGCGTTTATTCAACTCGGAAATAGGCAAGCGACCGAAGCCGATTCCCTTTAGCTTCAATGGCAGTTTCGCAATCATCGACAACAGCTTGAAACTACTTTACGTTCAACCAAAAAAGAAGAAGCGGCAAACGAAAGACACGAAAACTAAAATTGAAATGTACGATTTGGTCAGCGATCCTCACGAGACCGTCAACTTAATCGACTCTCATCCCAAAGATGCCGCCCGCATGATAATCGCCATGAAGCAATGGCAAGATTCGCTGGCTACCAGCGTTGCCGGAAAAGACTATCCCGAAGGAATCGTAACGCCCGGCAACCCTGAGCCTCGACAATGGACTGATCTGGAAACTTATCGTCCATTTTTCGAAGCGTGGAAAGATCGCCCCGAATATCGCTCCCGGATTGCCCCAAAATTACAACCGACCAAGTAGGCATTTAGGCGTTGTCTTTTGGCGGAGCAGGGCGGTGAGCCAAGGCCGAAGATGCATCCAAGCGTGGGTGTCCGTCTTGGAGATCGGCGACTGTAATCCCGCCGCCACCATTCATTTGATCCATCTCCTGAAGCATGTGATACATCGCATGAATCGCAGCGTCAGTGTCAGCCGTATGGCCTGTCTCGGAGATCGTGTGCATATTGCGAATTGGCAAACCAATCGATGCAGACGCCGAGTCAATGGCGGCCAGCACAGCCGCCATCGCGTCGGTTCCCGTGTCCCGACCGGCCAACTCATGCTGAACCGGAATGCCTTGCTCAACGGAAACCTTATTGATCAGAGAATTTAAGGTCGCGCTACAGATCGATCCATGACAGAGTGTGTAGCCCTTTCCCATTTCAAGCGGTTCGTATCGACGATCGCCAATTCCAGGAGCAGCCGAAAAGTCGTGAGCGACATCGACAGCGATCGAAACATCGGGCCGAAATTGCTCGACCAGAACGCGGCTTCCGAAACGACCAATCTCTTCATGCGAAGCCATCGCTCCCAGAAACCGCACGTTCTTCAACCCTGAAGATTCGGCGAGCATGCGGGCAACTTCCGCCACCACGAAACAGCCCAGCCCGTTATCCAAATAGGCACCTGAGAACGTGTCCGGAGAAAATCCTCGCTCGATATCTCGGTCGTAGATAATCGGATCGCCCGGTCGAATACCGAGCGCTTCAACTTGCGCCTTTTTGTCATCGCCGTGAATTTGAAGTTCGAGATACATCATCTCGGCTTTGATGCCCTTGTCGCCTGAACGCACCTTCGGATCGGCGAAATGGATCGCGCCAATCGCTTCGATGGTACCGCCCCGAATCACTCGCCAGTTATCTGGCTGTTCCGGGTCTTGACTGAACAATTTGACTTTGTGACCGATCAACGTCGTCGGCAGCATTGAGTCCGTGTTGACCCAGATTTTTCCGTCGTCGGAAATGCTTCGCACCTGCATCCGAATTTTGTCCGCGTGCCCAATGATCATCACCGAAAACGCGTCTTCTTTCTCGGGGGCGGTGTCCAAAACAATGCCCGCGTTGCCTTTGAAAGTATGAACCTTCCAATCACTCGGCATGAACGATTGAAAATGAGGCTCAAGTACACCTCGCGTCATAGCAGCTTCCAGCCCGATCGGGCTGGGGGCAGCGAGAATTTTCCGCATCAAATCGAAGCGGCTATCGGACATGGTCGATTGCCAAGGCTTTGCGTTGGTCACAATGAATCTCTCGAAGGTCAGGAATTTTCTAGCTCCATGTTACCGCTCGGAAGAGCAAGCAACAATCGTAAGCAACAATCAGAGCAAGCAACGATCGCCATCATCTCTCGGAGATGACTTGATGAAGCTCCGCACAAACGATGCAAAACCTAGAGACACGCAGAACCAAGTTGTGCAAAACCAGAATTTCCAAACTGATTTAGTGCTTGGCACTTCGTTCGGCCAACTGCACCAACACTTCTTGGTTCTCTGGAAAACGGCCTTGGCTAACTTTGGAAAACACAAGTTGACCGTCAGCCACAACTTCAAATTTTCCGCCCGCCGCCTTGATTAGTTCTGCCTGTACCCCAAATTGAGATTCGATCTCTGCTGCCAAACTGGAAGCTTGTGGTAAGTAGTTTCACATGCCGCAATATTCGATTGAGACTTTCATCTTGACCCTCAGTAAAATTCTATCGGTAAATTAAAGCAACGAGTTTTCGGGACGCCAGAGCTTTAGAACGTCAGAGCGAACTAATTTAAGCTGAAATCCGGTGGGAATCCGATACTCGATTGGTCTGGCGAACTGGCAACTTCGTTCTGCTTTTTCAAAATTGACATCACTAATTCAGCACGCTGCCTAATATCGGTTTCTGCCAACACACGCTGTTGCTCCACTGGCTCAGCACCACTGGAATAGCAAACCAAGTCGATCAACTGTCCCAGCGGCAGAGCTTCTCCTAGCAATTGGTCGACGGTTTCTTCGTCTAGTTGAGGCCGACGGGCAGCAAAGCTGCGAAACTGCCCGATAACCTTCTCGCGAATCTTCATCGATTCGTTGCTGGCGAGATTCGACGTTTCATCGCAAAGTTCGACTTCTGCCATTCGATAGGGAATCTCATAGTCCATTTCGCGAACGATTCGAGCACGTTTGGCCCCCATCAATAGAAGGTTGTAGCGACCATCGTCCAACTGAGCATGGGTAATTACCTTACCAACACAAACGATCGGGCAAATCTTGGGACGATCCGACATCGCAGCATCCCAACCTGGCTGTAACAGCGCCATCGTGATCAATTCATCGGCAGACAAGCAATCGGCCATCAGGCTCAGATATCGCGGCTCAAAAAATTGCAGCGCCTGAATCACACCAGGAAACAACACAAGATTTGGAAGCGGGAATAGCCGAACGACGTTGTCGAAGTCATTGGGAAGTGAAAGATCAACTTTGTTGGGAGCCATTGGCAACCTATCTTCAGGCAAATTCAATCGTTGTCAGTTCAAGAAGGTGAGACTGCGCTGGAATCCCAACGCCGCGACAAAAACTAGTCATCCATGTGCATGAAAATTTGAATCACGTACCAAAACAACAAAGCCACTGAAGCGAACAGAGCCAGCGAAGCAGCCACGTGCTGATCAGTGTGATAGTGATGCAAAATGTTCGAGGTGTTGTACAGGATCGCTCCCGAAGCCAACACAACCATAGCAATTGAGAACCAAATCCCCAGCGAGAACCCCATCATCACGCCGACAACAATCGCCGCCAACGCAACAAACCCACCGGCGACCAATGCCCACTTTAGAAACGAGAAATCAGTTTTGGTGACGAACACGGTGAGCGTCAAACCACCAAAAACGACCGCGGTAACGATGCCAGCCGACATCAACAAATTCGGATCGTTGGTGAAATTCGTGGCAATGAAAAGCAGCGGTATCAAGATGATCGCTTCGGCTAGGACATAAAGTCCAAGCCCAAGATATTGCATCTGACGTGATGTGTTACTGTGCGCCCAACGATCGGCGATGTAGCTAACCAACATAAACGCACCCAATACAATCAACCAAGCGTAGCCGCCGGTAACTCGTGGCACGATCGCGGCCAACTGGTCGTGAAATACGGTCAGGATAAATGCGTCGATGGCAGCACAAGCCAAGATCGCACCGAGCAAATGCAAATAGGTTTTGCGAATAAAACCTGCACGGATATCAGAATTGGCCTGATCGGCCATGGTTGGGTAGTTGTAGTCGTTTGCTTGATATGGATTTTGGTTCATCTAAGAACTCCGGTGGGAAGAAAAGGCAACAGGCTCAATAGTGTTCGTGCGAACCTCGAATCGCTCAACAGCAAGAGCAGCCAGCAAAGTTTAACCCGCATCGCCAAAACAAGGTTAGCAGTGTCACTCCGATGGTCAATTTTACCCCATCGGAAGATTAACCGCCGAGGGCAAATCGGATCCCCTCAAAATTATATTCAGCGGAATGTTAATCCCTAACCTTTATCAACTCGCTGACGTTTTACCGGCTAATACGACACAAAGACAACACAAAGTTCAACGGATTTCCGACAAAAACATGAATTTGGCTCAACTCACAATGGTGAAATGCGTTAATTCAATGCGCGAAGTAGAACCATCTTTTTCATCTTGAAAAGATGTTTCGACGGGATCATAAAATTCCAAATTCTGTTACTTGACAGACCTTCAAATCAAAAGCAGAATCCGTTCTGCGGAAAGCAATTAAGCCTTCCGCCACCGCCGTCTCGACTGGTTCCCCACGAAAGCCTCGATATGATTCTCTCTGGCGACGAAATCCGCAAAAACATCGGGGCGGACATCAAGATCGATCCTTACGATCCCAAAAATCTGAATCCCAACAGCTACAACTTAACGCTCCACCAAGACCTAGTGACCTACGAAGAAGTCGTCTTGGACATGCGGAAAAGTAATCGCATCCGGCGGATGGAGATTCCCCAAAGTGGTTTGGTTCTTGAACCGAACCGTCTTTATCTGGGTCGGACGATTGAACGTACCGAAACCCACAATCACGTGCCAATGATCGAGGGCCGTTCATCGATTGGACGATTGGGATTGTTCGTTCATGTCACCGCAGGTTTTGGCGACGTTGGATTCAAAGGGTTTTGGACGTTGGAAATGTTCGCCGTTCAACCGGTGAAAATTTATCCCGGCGTGCAAATCTGCCAGATTTTCTATCACCAGATTGACGGCGCGATCCAGGAATACAAAAGCGACAAATACCAGAACAATCAGGATATCCAGCCAAGCCTCTTGTACAAAGAACTGAATCCTAATGCTGAGCACGACGATTCTCAAATGTCACTCGGCTTTAAGTCTTAGCTCGTTCTGTCGCTCTGCTCACCTGACATCTGATTATCTGCTCAACTACCTCTGCGCTTCCATCAGTTCCGCGTGCTCTCTAACGATTCGGTTGGCGAACTGAACAAGTTCGTTCATCACGACAGAACGCAGATTCAAATCGAGCAATTCAAATCGTTTTTTTGATCGACAGCCAATTCGAAAGCGTGTCTTGATCACGGCAGTTTCCCAACGCGATGATGCAGTTCATCGCGTCATGCCATTCCCAATCCTGTCGCGGCCGATTCTCACCGAGTTTTCTCGTTCCGAATCTATCAATTAGTTGGACTGCAAAAACCGGCTTTTGATAGCACATTACGTTAAACCTTAACGCGATTGCCGATCATCCAATCACTCGCAAACTTCTCCTCTCGTTTTTTCTTCAATTGATAAAGTTCTTTCTTGTCGGTATGGGTTTGCTTGGTAAATTTCAGCAATCAAGTTGCTCACGAATTTGATTCACAGCAAATTGATGACTCGCATCTAACCCTAAAGAAAAGCCATGTCAGAATTAGATTTATTGATGGACAACGCACGTTTGCGTGATGAGATCGAACCATTTCTGGATGAATCGGTTTACTTGGTAGACATGAACAAGATGTCCGTGCGAAGAGAAAACGAATTCTTGAGTTCGCTATTGGCTTGGGAGAAGGCTCCGGTGTTGCCCATTGCTCAATGGTTTGAACCAGAGCTCGTGATGGCCCACCACCAGACACTCGACGACGATGAACTCAACCAGAGACTTCATCAAGTCATTGGGCGGCTTTACGAGAAGAACATTTTACTCGTACACACAAGCCACTTGTCCGATCGGCAATTGTACTGCTTGATCGTTCGCGACATTTTGCCGGCCCAGGAAAAGAAGGTCGTGCTACCGAAAAAATCGTTGAAATGGCAATGTCTTGACATCGTCGAGGATGAAGAATCGTGGTTGCGTTTTTACGCGACTGAAGAAGAACGTCAAACATGGTCGTTTGAAACAGGAATTAGTCTTCCGCCTAAAGAGCCTCTGCCATTCACAAGGTCGCTCCCTCAACATCGCGGCCAGTGAGAACGGAGGGTTTCGTCGCGACGCCCGCAGGATTGCTCGATCTGGCTTTGTCGTGAATTGCTCGGAAACCCAACTTTGGATCGCGAAACGCTCCACAACGCCAACCATCGAGTTGGCTATTTACGCTCGCGAGAACTCCAGCGAAAATCTTCACGGTGCGAGCCGACTTTGAATGCTACGAACCGAGCGATTCGCAACCAAACTTCTTGATTGCCTTTAATCAACTCGGTGGCATTTAGCTGCGATCGGGGGACAATATGATCAAAAAGAGTCGTCATACTTTCGCGTTTGTCTTCGTCGATTTTTTCCATATCAGGTCTGCCCTTTCTCATCAGATCCACGGCTGCCTGACTGTCCTTGTCCCCGGCTGTGTCATTAGCTGACCAAATAACATAAGTCGGAAGGTTCTGACCAGATCGACCGGACAGCAATGGATTCTTTAAGCTTGGATTGAGTGGAATCCCCTTCAGCGATTTCCTTGGTGCGATGAACGTTAACGACTTAACGTCTTTACCTTGCTTGATCGAACCCTGATTTTGGAAAGCCCAATCTTCGATCGTCCAAGCCGCTGCCAACGTCGACGTGTGACCGACGGCAACAATCGACAGTAAATCAATGTTGAGTTTGCCTTCATTGTTCCGCTTCACCAAATATTTCTTGCATCGCTCGATGTCCAACATCGCCGAGGCGACGTCTGATTTGCGAAACTTAGAATGATCGATCGGCTTGCTCACGCCAGCGACACTTGTGCTTTCGCCATGGCCTCGCAAGTCGGGAATGATAACCGCGTTACCTAGACTCTGCAGGTAGGTACCGAATGGCTCGAGGTCAGCTCGGCTTCCCTCCCAATCATGAAGCAAGATAAATGGAATTGCGACCTTACCAGTCGCTTCCTCTTCATTTTGTGGCGCGGCAAAAAAAGTACAAACCAAATTGACATTGTCCTTGGTCGACAAAGTCACGACTTCCGGAGGCAAGATTTCAATTTCATCCGGCTTACGTTTTCGAGGGGCCGGCTTTTTGTCTTGAACTGGCTGCTCTGCATTCTGCGCTGAAAGTGAACTCCCGCAAAACAATGCCATCAAAACGGCAAGGCTTAACAAGTGAAAGGCCCGATGCACCTCATATTTTTTTGATTCAAGAACGCTCATTGCTTCACCACAAAATAGTTTTTATCCAAACGAACTCTTCCACCAATCTTAATCGATAGAAGCGACGCTTGTTGAGCAACTTGGTGCAGTGGTTCTTGCCTTTGCTAAATCCGAATGATCTAAATCCGAATGATCACCGCGTGACCAACGGACGAATTGTTCCCGAAGCTCACCTGCTCAAGCGGCCGGCAGGAGACTTAAATGTGTTCAACTCATCGGAAATGCCCTTAAAAACGTGTAGAAATCGTACGAAAGGGGCAACCATTCCCGACTTTTGGGTTGCCGTCGCAATAGATTCACCGAAAATAGAACCTAGTGGTTTGTCAAAGCTTAATTGGTTTGTCAAAGCTTAATTTTAGGGTAGTTACGAGTCCTTTTTAGGAAGCAAAAGACATGGGACTCGTTACCTCGTCCACTACGTTGAATCCCAATCTTTATGCCTGACAAACCACTAGGGAGCAGATTTAGGTTTTTGCTAAAGAACCGAACGTGTTTCAAACGCCAGGTATTCCCCACTTCCGGGTAGTCGTTCGGCCCTTCAATCATTCGTTTTAACTTACGCCATCCATTGGTTTTGGCGAGGAGGTTTGGTTTTGAGTTTTCGCAACTTAAAGCGTTGGTGGCAAATCAAAACTGGCAAAGTAGAAACGCCGCTCGACAGTGATGTTCCTTTTTGGGCACTTAGTCTGGTGTTCCATCTGCTCGTGCTCGTTCTGCTGGCTCGAATGATCATGCCGACCAAAGAAGACCAAACGGTCAATCTACGTGTCGACGATCCGATTCAGGAAATCGAACTGGTCGAGCTGCCACCCGATGTTGAATTCGACGACATGATTTCGGAAGAGGTCGGAGCTGATGGTGACGAAGCTGCAGAAGCCGCCGCCGCTGAAGCTCCTCTAATCGACATTATGTCGGAAGACGATATTGATCTTGAAATGCCGGTTCACGATCTCGGAGATCTGATGACGGACGATGACATGCTAGAGGCAACCGGCGAAACGATGTCGGCCTTGGCAGTAAAAGGATCGGTTGGACATTCCGTTAAAGCGGCTTCAGGCGCTGTGGATCGCCTGACGCAAGAAATTTTGAATTCACTGCAGGAGCGAAACACAACCGTTGTTTGGCTTTTTGATCAGTCAGCCAGCCTGTTGCAACAACGTTCGGAAATCCAAGGACGTTTCGATAAGGTTTACGAAGAACTGGGAGTTGTCGAAGCCGCTGGTCACGCCGCCTTTCAACACAACGATGAAAAGCCGTTATTGACTCAGGTCTACGCGTTCGGCTCCAAAGTCACTCCGATGCTAAGGAAACCGACCGATAGTTTGACCTTGATCAAAGAAACGGTCGGCAAGATCCAACGGGATGAAACGGGCAATGAATATGTCATGTCGGCTGTCATTCGTGCGGCCAAAGACAATGCGTCCGTCCGAAAAATCAAAAACTCAACTGGAGAGCCGGAACGAAACGTTTTCGTCATTGTCGTCTCTGATGAAGCCGGGGACGACTTACAGAAAACCGACGAAGCCATTCAGCTCTGTACCAAATTGGGAATTCCCATTTACGTCGTCGGTGTTCCAGCTCCGTTCGGTCGACCAGAAACAAAAGTTAAATGGGTCGATCCCGATCCGCAGTACAACCAAGAACCCCAATGGGCAATCGTTTCTCAAGGGCCCGAGTCGGTTCGCGCAGAACGATTGCAAATCGATTTTACGGGGACGTTTGAAGATCTGGACATGATCGATTCTGGTTTCGGCCCGTTTCATCTGACCCGACTGTCTTACGAGACTGGCGGAATGTATTTTGCGGTTCATCCCAACCGCCGGAAGAATCGCAGGGTCAGCCGCTGGCAAACGTCGGCCTACTCGGCACATCTGCGATACTTTTTTGATCCTGCTGTCATGAGACGCTACAAACCAGACTACGTCTCCCAGCGAACTTACAACAAACGATTGGAAGCCAATGCGGCTCGTCGGGCGCTGGTTCATGCAGCCGCCTACACCACGACCGGCTCGCTTGAATCACCGATCTTGCGCTTTCCAAAACTGGATGACGCAGCTTTTGTAAATCTAGTCTCACGAGCTCAGCGTTCAGCAGCTTTCATTCAACCGAAGGTCAATGATCTTTATGAAATGCTCCGCGCAGGTGAAGCCGACCGTGAAAAGGAATTATCACTACGATGGAAAGCTGGTTACGACCTGGCGATGGGCCGAGCCATTGCAGCCAAAGTTCGCGCGAAATCTTACAACGGTACGTTGGCACTGGTAAAGACTAAGCTAAAGTTTGACCCACCCAAAGATGACGAGACGCCGCAGAACAATACCTGGTTACTGCGACCCGCTGACACCGTCGAAACGGGCAGCCAAGACGCGAAGCTGTTAGCCAAAGCCAATCTGTATCTGAATCGCGTGGTCAAAGAGCATCCCGACACGCCATGGGCAATGCTTGCTCAGCGCGAATTGTCGACACCACTGGGCTGGAAATGGGAACAAGGGTACACGGCTCCGCCAGAACCGCGCGAGCGGCGTCAGGGCAACGCTCGCCCCAACAACAACGTTCCGCAGCCACGGCAGAACGCAATGCCCAAAGTGACGCGCCCACCGCCGAGGTTGTAAGTACGCATCCTGAACAACGAGGTAGATC
>CAZPTT010000037.1:27257-41964 GCA_964589435.1 uncultured Pirellulaceae bacterium | reverse complement strand
AACAAGTGATTATTTTGACGAGGTGTCGCATAAACTATCAATCAGCGACGCCGCAGCCTACCCCGTTATTCTAAGTTGTCAATTAGTGCTGTGAAAGCCTGCTGGAAATTCTGCAGGCGGTTTGTTGGGATCGGTTTGGCTACAACGCTCGGTTAGCAACAAATGCGTTTCGTCGTGACGGCAGCGCAGCATGCGCCACTGATGGAAACTGCTTGCCGATTTTAGATTCCGTCGAAGCGGCGTTTGCCCAGCTACCGGCATCGTGTCGGACATGATTTTTGAGCATGCTCGTACAATTAACTGTCGAACCGTAAAACCCTAGCCAGCGTTAAAACGGCTCATCCTAAAATCAAATTGATTCAAACCCCTGGCGAAAATCTTTAATCCTTTCAGGATAAAAATTGATGGTGGTGCTCACCGAGAAGTTTCTTGCTTTGACCGCATTACTGTGTAGCTACTATTGAATTGACTTGACATAAAAAGTGTGGAGCAAGTTTATGTGTCCAATTTAGTTAGCCGGAAATGATGGCGGCGAGGTGCCAATTGGTTTAAGATTTTGCCAACTGAATAGTTTAGGCACACGTTCTGCGAAGGTTGGCTGTTGTGATGAGAGTTTCGAAAGCATCTAAGTCCAGATTGTTGTTGGTCGGTTTGTTGACTGGTTGTTTGACGCTGGGTTGGTTCAGTTTACCAACCAACGCCGAGGCACGACAAACTGAAACTGCGGAATCAGTATTCTCGAAAGTCGCGCCTGAGAAGTGTCAGTTTTTTGCGGCTTGGGCTGGGCTGCCGACACTTGATGCAAACGGGTCGCCTTCGGAACGCTGGCTGTCTCAAGAGCCGATCCAATTGGCCGCCAAGAAGTTAAATCGCGCCATCAAAGATTATATGGAACGGCACCCGCTCGACGGTGCGGCAATGAATGAGCTTGTCCAGAATCTTCCGGAGTTAATGGCCAATCCTGCGACGGCATTTATTAGCGAATTGAATTTTAAAAATGGCTTCACCGATGGCGGTTATGGCGGCATGATCATGCAGCTTGGCGACAGAGCCGATTGGATGAAGGGGATTATTCGAGAGATCCAGCAGACTGATGGCGAAAGATTCCTAGTAGAGGAACAGGTTGACGGGATGCTGGTGTTCAGGGGCGCGGAAGTACCAGAAGAAGTCGGCGAATTCGTTTGCGCTTTTCGTGATGAGATGATGATTCTGGGTTTCGGCAATAACAGTTTAGATCGCATTCTTGAAAACATGAATACTCCCACGCCCAAGTGGTTAGTCGATCTTCACAATGAATCGATGGTGGAACGTCCGCTGATGATGGGCTATGCCGAACTCGGGAAATCGTTTGCGGCAATGCGGGAGATGGCCGGTGATGACTATCCTGAGTATTTGAAGTTGGAGGAGCTTGAGGCAGTGGGGATGACGATGGGGATGGACGATCTCGGATTTGTCGTGCATGCCTATTGTCATTGCCCGCCGAAAACGGAAGGCTTGCTTTCGGTGATGGAAACACAGGGCATCACGCCCGAGGAATTGAAAGAAGTTCCCGACGATGTTTTGTCTGGAAGTGCAGTTCGAGTCTCAATCGAAAAAGTTTGGCAATTGGTTCAGGCAGGAATGTCAGCGACGGGACAAGAGCAGGTGCTGAACTCGCAAATCGAAATGATGGAAGACAACGTTGGCCTAGATTTCGAAAACGATGTTGTTCCGATGTTCGAAGATTACGCTTACATGTACAGCCGAATCACGTTGGGCAGTCCGACTGGAAATTTTGTCGCTTCATTGAAGGTTCGCGACCCCGCCAGTTTCGAAAAGCACTTGGCCGACATTAATGAGTTGGTGGAGGAGCGGGCTTTTGATTCAGGTGCCACGTTCACCGAGAAGAAATCCAATGGCCAGATGGTTTATTCGTTTAAGCAGGGAAACTTCGGCGGCATGACGCTGGGGTGGTGCTATGTTGACGGCCAGTTGTTGGTTTCCAATGATTCAAAGGCGATCAGTACGCATTTGAGAAAACGAAAGCGAAACACCAGTAGTTTGGCTGATGATGAGTGGTTCAAAAATGTGTTCAACGCTAATGACGAGCTTGGGCTAGAGAATCCGATCCTGGTGTCATACGTTGATCTAGCACCCGTGATTCAGATTGCGTTTCCGTTGTTGCGAGCATTTTTGGAAACGCAGGATATGGGAACCGATTTTGATTTCACAATCGATGATGTGCCCGACGCAGAGACACTGACAAACGGATTGAAGCCAAACTTGGCAGCGCTTTACCGAAATGATACTGGTTTTCATTTCGTCGAACGAAGTACTATTCCGGTTACTGGAATCTCCTCAACAGGAATCGTGGTTGGCATGACGCTTCCGGCGGTTCAGCAAGTTCGCCATGCAGCGAGACGAACCCAGTCGCTGAACAACATCCGTGAGCTTGTGTTGGCCTCGCTTAACTACAGTGATGCCAATGGCTCGTTTCCTCCTTCCTATTCAAAAGCGGCAGATGAAGCGAAGTTGCTAAGTTGGCGCGTGCACGTGTTGCCTTACTTGGGAGAAGACAAACTCTATGAACAATTTCATTTAGATGAGCCGTGGGATAGCGAGCACAATTTGACGCTTGTTGAGAAGATGCCAAATGTTTTTGCCAACCCCGTCGTCAACCTACAGCCCGGCATGACAACTTACTTGGGCGTGGCTGGAAAAGACGGAGCGTTTGGTGTTCCCAAGGGGCCGTTTGAAGGACAGGGAAATCCGAAAGGCGTTTCGCTCGCGGATATCACCGACGGAACGGCCAATACGATCGCCATCGTCGACGTGAACGAGGATCAAACGGTTATCTGGACAAAACCGGCTGACTTCAACCCTGACGATTTGGATGATGTCTTCGAGACGATGGGCGAAAATTGGTTGCGAACCAACATTCAGTTCGGAATGTGTGACGGTAGCACTTTCACTGCTCCGTCTGTATTGCTCGACGCGGAAAATTTCATGAACATGCTGCGAAAGAGTGATGGAAACGAGGTTGATAAAGACTGGTAGGTTGATAAATCGACGTCAGTTCACTGGTTCCATCAATCCACGCTTTAGCGCTTTGAAGTTGGAGTGATTTTGTTTAGGGCCGAAGCCCCGGTCGATTGCCTAGCCCAGCTTAAACTCTCCCGCATTGCTGGTGACCGAAACTAACTCAAATTATCGACTTCCAAATTATGCCTCAACCCGTGTCAGAGACCTTCCTTTTTTGCCCAAGCTGCGGAACGCCGGCTAGATCACCCGGCTCGAACCCATTTGAATGTGGAAAGTGCGAGTATCGATTTTACTTCAGCCCCGCAACGGCGGTCGGTGGAATTGTCACCAACCCACACGGGGAACTCCTGTTCGTGATTCGTGGTCGAGAGCCGGGCAAAGGCAAGTATGGACTGCCCGGCGGTTTCGTTGATGCAGGCGAAATTCTGGAAGACGCTTTGGTTCGCGAAGTGATGGAAGAGACGTCGCTAACGGTTACCAATGTCGACTACCTTTGCTCGTTCCCCAACTCGTATACCTATCGAGAAGTCACTGTCAGTGTGCTTGATGCGTTTTATATTTGTGAGGTCGAGACTTTCGATGGAATGAAACCGCAAGAAGGCGAGATCGAGGGTTTTCGCATCGTGCAGCCGACCATCGAAGTCCTGGAGAACATCGCTTTCAAGTCCAATCGCCAAGCCGTCGAGCTGTTTCTCGACAACAATGGACTGAAGCCAAAGCCTTAAGCACGTGATTGTGCTACTTCTCATTGGCGGTATTCGTACTCAATGGGCAGCCCCACCAACAAGATGTCCAAGAGCATGGCGTCCAAGAACTAAGCGTGGTTCATACCGTTCTTGAGGTTGAGTGTGTTTCCGGGCAATGAGGTCGAGTACAAGTACCATTTCATTGAGTACGATTTTAGGAAACTTGTGGCGGCGACATCACAATCGCCGGTGGCAAAAGGGCTTGTTTGCGGTCGCCGATTCGTGGCTTTGGTTATCAAGTCAAACTAAACAAGTCAAACTAAACCGCGGGCTCACGCCGCGCGGCTATATGCGGTCGCCACTTCGAGGCTAAAAATATGCAAAGCTGGAACTAAACCCTGAGTCTACTAATCGCAGGCGGCGAGACTGAGAAGCGCCATGGCTGTTCCGTAGACGCGGCCGATCTCGTGTGAATCGACAAAGCAGCCGTCAAGTTCTGGCAACGAAAGAATCAACGAACGTTGGCTTTGTTGAAACTTCTTCCGTGAGGTCTCATCCTTAATGTTCAGGATTGCTTCGCTACGTCCACGGATGTCGTACCAGAAGAAGAATCCTCCGTAAGCCAGACGAGACGTGTGGTCGTCGTACTTCAAAGCCGCCATTAGATTCTCATTCAGCTCAAACGATCTCGCGACCGCACTGATCAGGTTTTCGTCATTCGAACGATTCCATACCGAGAGTCCGACTTCGCACAACGGCATTCGCCCAGCGGACGCGGCGACATTGCGATTGCTGCCCTCTTTCTTCACGCCATCGCGATTGGTTGAGTAGGGAAATGCACCGTTGCCAAAGCGATCGCGAGACAGCGAATCCAATCCCTTGTCGACGACTGATTGTGAAACGGTGCCGCCAGAATTTTTGGCTTCGTTGAGGGCGGTCAAAGCCGTGGCGGTCACAAACGAGTTTGAATATTCGTGAAACCAAGCTCCTGTACCGGACTGAATCGCTTCCAAATCGGCAACCAAGACTTGCAGCGTGTCAACGTATTTTGGATCGCGTTTCGCCAATCGAGAAATGAATCGGACGCGGTAAGCATACGCCCACAGCAATTCGTCTTTGTCCTGCAGGTTAATATGTTCAGGATTGACGACATATTTGGCGGCTTGTTCAATCGCGGCAGTCACGGTTTTCTTTTTCGGCGACTCGTTGGGCAGTCTGGATTCAATCTCCAGCAAAGCCATTCCGGCAATCGACGTGACTGCCGTGTGAACGTTCGGCAAACTGTCGGTGCCCCCGAAGTCATAATCGCTGTCGGTGAATCCACCATTTTGATTTTGCATCGCCAGTAGGAAATCGACGCCTCGCTGCCAGAGTTCGGGTTCGGAATAGGTTCCTTGAGGCGCCGCGCTGCCGACAGAATCGACGCCAGCATTCATCGCCTTTTCAGGAATCGATCGATGCACCTCGAAGCCACGCACGAACGGTCCGAATCCTTCGGCTTCGGCGGCTGCCTTCCAAGCCAAAGGGTGATCAGGTTGGGCTTGGCTGGCGCGCTGCCAATTGGCCTGCGCGGCAACATGATCGCCGTTTCGAAATTCAACCATCCCAGCCAATAACAATCGCTCTGTCGCATCGGAAGTGTCGTCAGCGCCGTCAGCGATTTCGGTCAGTTTGATTTCTTCGTATCGCCCCTCTTCGAACAACTGCCACATCTCAGACAGAGCTGCTGATTTTTTGGTTGGTGCCGCGATTGATTTAGGCAAACTCTTCTTCAAAACGTTGGCAAGCCACTTGGGATGAAGCGTTGTGATCCGATCGACTTTCATTTTCACTGTGGCAGCCGAATCGAGAATGACGAATCCTGGTTCAATGAAAACGTAGGGAACCAATTCGAATTGCTTTTGCTGTTGACGGTTCGGCTTGGAACTAACTGGCACAAAATGCTCGTTCAACACGTCAATGATTAGTGGCCAAGAGAATGGGCCGGCGAGCATGTAACGATCGATTTCAGTTTTGCGATCCATGAAAGATCCACGCAAGGTTGGCACGTACCAAAAAATTGGCTTGCCAGTCTCGGCGGACTTCTTCATTGCCGATTCGAAATCTGGCTCCCAACGCACAGCCGATCCGATTCGACTGGCCTGCGCGCTTGGCTTCACCCGAATTTTTCTCATCGAGTTATTGCGAAAGTCCGGCTGCGCCCAGGTTTGGCTTGGAGGCGTTAGCAAACTTAGCGAGACCATCACTAAACTGAGGCAGCTGACCGAAAGCAAAGAACAGCGAAATGGATGAAAGGAACTGGGGTGGAATTTCATGGCTGACTCGTTGCTGACGACGGAGGATTCGATCGGTCAATTAGAGCCGTTCCCAAGGGCAAATGAAAGATGCGACGTTTTTGAAGACGATTAGGCAGCCAGATAGCCAGCGTATTCCATGAGAACTGCGAAGTGGTTGTTAGCGGAATGGCGCAAGCCACCCGGTGCGCCAACAGCTGGACGGCTCGCGCCGTTTCGCTACGAGAGAAGGCTTGCAGTCCTCCTGAGCGATAGGCTCTGATTTGCAACCCGCTACTGTGGGGAGTTCGTCGGAAGGTTGTGCTTGAGGTATTGCCTAATTGAGCGGCCGGTTGACCAGAGCCCATGCTTGAATTGTGAGCTGAAGTTTCTTGGGATGAATCGCATACGAACGAGTGGCAATCGTTCGGTTTTCCATCGAGCTTTATAGGGTTCGTCTCCACGCATGAAATCGAAGCGTTGATAGCCTTTCTCGATCGCACGCTGTAGCGCGGCCACAACAACTTGATAACCTGGCTCAAGCGAGACACGATCTGGATCCATGCCTGATTGATACATGTAAGCCGTGTTGTTGTCCATGAACATCAGGTAAGCCGCCAAAGGCTGATTGTCGTGTTGCACAATAACCAACTCGCATTTGCCGTCCTTGCTCAGCTCCGTTACGGCAGCCTTTAGAAAGGTTTCGATGCTGGGATTTGCGAAACAACCGGGTTGGCCAAGCATTTGCCTGCGTCGTTGATGGAGGTTGACAAAAATTGGCCAAAGAATTTCCAAGTCGACATTGTCTGACGAAAGCACTTCCGTTGCCTCATCGCCCAATCGTTTGACTGCTTTCTTGGTTTTGCGGCGGAGCGATTTGGAAAGGCTTTTGTTCAGCGCATCCCAGCTCTCGGGCAAATCAAGCGCCCAACAACCTTCGAGTTCTACTGTGTGTGATTTGAAGCCAGACGCTTCCAGTAGATCGTACAGCCGTTTCGATCTTTCGTCTTCTAGCCAAACGCCTTCGAGATCGACGACATCGATACGCCCCAGTGGGCCGTTAGGCTGCAACTGCACTGTCATCCAATCAGCAACCGAATAGGTAAACTCTTCTTCGAAACCAGGCTTTGCAATGAGTCCCATGTAGTCGGTGCAAATATGGCCGCTGCCAATGAAGCGGAGTTTCCGAAACAGAGGCGTGGTTTCGTCAACACAAAATGGCGCGATGCCAACCCACTCATCATCGTCATCCATGCCAACGAGAATTGCTGGTGTAACGTCTTCAACTTCCGAAAGCAACCATTGAGCCAGCCAATCCCATCGACAAAACGTCCGTGATCCAGCAACCCCATCCCAGGTTTGTCGGCAGTGAATGACTTCGTCGATTGTGGTAATCAGTTTTAATTTCATTGGATCGTGGTGGAGGGTGGAAGTTTTGCTTTTCAGTAGTTCTAAAGCTGGTTCGCGCTCAGCATCGAACTCGTTCAGCCTTTGACTCGTTCAGTCTTCAACTCGTTCAGCCTTTATTGGAAACCGGGCCAAATTCGCGAACTTGCTTCGAGTTGTTTTGCTGAGTGTGCCAGGCCTTTATTTCGGCCCATCGCCTCCGCAAGTACGCCGTAATGGGTTGCTCGAACCAAAACGTGACGGCCGAACCGATGCCAATTGCGAACACGGTTCCCAGAACGAAAGCAGTCCAAGGGCCGCAGCCCATGTTTTCAAGCTGCTTCATCAACGCGCAACCTAGGTTGTTATGAAACAAGTAGAGCGAGTAAGAAATGGTGCTGATGAAAATCAGCGGCTTGAAACGCAGTAACGGGATTTTTCCAAACGCACTCAAGGCAAGCGTTCCAAACAGCAATGCGGTGGCAGCAGGGTTATGATCTCGAAGGTCGATTGCGTGGAAGACGACCGCACTCGCAAGAATGCCAATCCCAAGTCCCCATACATTGCCTCGTTTGCAGCGTATTTCGTTTAACAAGATGCCCATACTGAAAAGAGGCAGGTTTCTCATGAAGAACAGGTCTTCGATAAACTTGAATTTGCTGTTCCAAGTTGAGGCTGGGTAAGCACCTTGGAACCAGCTGAAATAGCTACAGCAAACCAAGCAAATTCCAATCGCAACCGACATCGTTCGTAGTGGCTTGTCCAGCAATCCGGATACCAGCATTAACATCAAGAAGCCGTAAAAAAGCATCTCGATTTGAAGCGTCCAAGTGACAGGCTCCATGTTCGTGTAGCCAAACAACTGCGGCATGGTGGTCAAATTGGCGGCCGCAAGATCAGGGGCCGGTGTTGTGTGAAACATCGGGATCAGCGCAAACAGCCAAACGTTGACTGCGATCACCAGCCAGTAAGACGGCAGGATCCTGATGCATCGTGCGACAATGAAATCGCCAGGCTTTCGCTTGCTCAACAGCGTCATCGCGTTGACCAGTCCACTGAGCATAAAGAACAGCTGAACTCCATATTTACCATACGGAAAGCTGAACCCTAGCGGCGAAGCAAATCCATATTTGTTTTGGTAAACAAATGTGAAATGAAACAGCAGAAGGTTAAGGCATGACAATGCGCGTAGCGCGTCCAATTCCCAAATCCGCTTGGATTTAGAAATGGGTTTGGAACTCGGCTGGGCTTGCGCATCCAGCATTGGAAGTGGCGTAGCCTGTGAGCTGGTAAGTTGCATGTCTGTCAATGTCGATTCATGTTTAGATCGCAATTTTCACAAAATGAAAATGCCTACAGAAACGTATTTCACAGAATGAGCTGATTGGCCAGAGGCGGCTAAGAATTACCACAAAGACGTTCATTGATTTCGGGTTGAGACGATTGTCAATAGTGAATCGATTATTTGGGATGGTTGATCTCGGTGTCTCATTAACGAACTGATAGCAGCGTCGCCGCTGACAATGCGCAGCAATTTCAAAGTAAAGAAATGACGACGGATGAGTGGAAAACAAAGTGATTTTGATTGGAGTGATTGTTGAAGAGGGAAGACTTAACTCAAAAAAAAGATTTGTTAGGAAATGTCTCTTGACGCAAAAAACGAGTTTCAATAACCTCCCTCAATCGAACGTTGGTTAGCCAATGTGACGACCACACAAATGGAATTTTCTGAAGGAGCGGGATTGCATTGGGAATCAATTTGACGTTGTCAATTGATTCCTGCGAACTGCGTTTTGTGACTGCTAGGCAAGGATGCTTGGCCGGAACGAATCGTTGCTTTTTTAGAAGAGAGAGTCGATCAAAGCATGGATGCCGAGATCGCTTCCGTCCAATCGCTCTCGGATTAACTGAGGTGTTCTAAGCCCCCCTGGAACCCAAAGTTGCCGAGGGTGTTTTTTTATGCGCTGATTTATTCGACAGCAATCATTCATCGACAATTGTGACGCTTGGGAATAACATTCTGAGCTGATGCGTTGATCGACGTGTGAGCCAACAAGCCTTCAGAATCTTAGTAGCGATGCCACCAACGGGTGACCGGAACTTTTAGAGTCATTTCCAAACCTTTGAAAGCCGTCGATCGCTTCGCCGATCCAACGCAATCGACAGCGTAAGACAGTGTCAGGCGGCGTAAGACCGCTGAGCGGGCAACAACATTGGGTTTTGAAACTCCTAGGCTTGGTCGTAGTGTTTTTCCCGTAGCCACAACTCATTGCTAATAGCTCGATCGAACAATCTTTTCGGGATATCGTAACAAGAGTTAAGGCTTACCCCGTTTCAATTTTTCTTCGCCTCGCAACAATGGAAGCCTGCCGCTCTCACTTGACCCCTGTTCTTCGTACTTGAATGTCTTACCGAATGTTCAATTCAATAATGACTCGCTCGCTGACCCAAATTTCCAGAATGAAACGCTTGCTCGCGGCTGACCGTAAGTTCAAACGAAAACCGGCAAGCGTTGAGTTCTGTCGCACAAAGTGCCCGTCGCCTGGGCTGTATGCTTTGGTGCTCGTTTTGTTCTGTGCGTTTATCGCTGGAGGTTGCAACCAACCCGAGCCGGAAGACGACGCGGCGGCCCAAATCATCGTTGAGACTCCCGATCCATTGAGCATGTTGCTGATTGGCGATCATGAAGAGCTTGGCAAAGTGATCGCACGACAATGGTCGGCGCGGCGTGACGGCGAGCTGGATTTGCAAACGATGTCCGGCGAACAATTTGCAGAGGACGAATTCGAGATCGGTCGAGAAGTCGACATCATTGTCTATCCACCTGGCATGTTGGGCGAGCTTGAGTCGCGAGAGAGCTTGATGGAGGTTCCAACATGGCTGCTCAATTCGGACGAACTGAACAAGAATGAGTTTCTGCGTCACTTTCGAACGACGATGGTTCGTCATGGGAGTGAAACCTGGGCATTGCCATTGGGCGGGCCCCAGTTGTGTATGCTCTACAATGTTGAAACATTTTCGCAGCTTGGAATCGATGTGGTCGAAGAGACGGCTACCTGGGAAAAGTTTTTCAAGTTGCTCACGAAGCTGGAAAAGACGGAAGTGAAGGACGAAGGAGGAAGTCCAATTTCGACCAAAATTGAAATGCCTTTTTCTGATCAGTCGTTGGTCAATATGTTTCTGGCGAGATCGGCTCCACTGATTCGTAGCCGTGGCAAACTGTCAACGGTTTTTGATCGCAGCAGCATGGATCCTCTGATCACGACCGAGCCATTCGTCACGGCGCTCGATGACTTGAAAAAGATTCTCGGCGACGATCAAGCTCAACTGTCGCTCAGTCCACAAAGCGTTTGTCGCGATGTGCTGACCGGCAAGGCTGCGCTCGGTTTCACTTGGCCGGGGATTGCGTTTGGAGAAATCCCGGAAAGTGAAACGACGATCGGGGCAATGAGTGTGTTGCGATTGCCGGGAGCCACTCAATGGTATGACTTTAGGAATGAAAGCTGGAGCCTGCGAGCGACGGAAGATTCGAACCGGGTTGACCTGGTGGGTTTTGATGGATTGGTGGCGTCAGTTCCTCAGCGAAGTCGTAACACTCAATCCGCGTTTCGGTTTTTGGAATGGTTGGCCAGTAAGCCAATCAACTTGAGTACCGTCGTCCAGTCAGGTGCATCCGGGCCGTTCCGTGCCAGCCATCTTGGCGACCCATCTCGTTGGGTGGCGGACGAAGTATCGGAGGAAGCCGCCAATGCTTACGGTGAAGCGATTCGGGCTTGCCACGACGAATCGATCGTCTTGATGTTTCCGAAAATCCTCTCTCGCCAGCGATACCTCGACTCGCTTAACGCGTGCCTGCGAGAATGCCTGGAAGGCAAATTGACCTCGACCGAAGCATTGGAGCAGGTGGCGAAAGAATGGAATACGATTACCGATTCAGTTGGGCGTGCAAAGCAAGTTGTCGAGCTTCGTAAAGACGCGGGACTTTAGGCAGCGCTCTCCACCCACGTGTTGATGGTCGAGTGCCGTTCGCCGAGATTGGGTAATCCGGTTTAGAGAACGTGGGAAAAGTAACTTCGGCAAAACTCTGTTCAACCGGACGCCGGAGGCGAGGTTTTTTGCGGAATAAGTTGAGTGAATGCTTCCTTTTCGGTATCAGGCTAAGCGAATCAAACGAATCAAACGAATCAAACGAAATCCGGAAGTTGTTCTTCTCGCCATCCTTAAAGAACGTTTCGGTTGTTTCGGTTTTATCGCGAGTGAGAAGCGTGGCGCCGCGCCAAATTCGTCATGAGACGATTTGGTTCATGGCAACTTTAGAAGCAGTTAGCGTTGCTCCTGTTCGCCTCGGAACTTATTTTCGATTGCCGTGAAAGTTTCCTCTTCTCTTTTGACATTCGATTGAATATCATCTGAATCTCGGGCAGCGAACTTACGTAATTTTTCGCCGGCTGGCCTTCTCGCACGCGACCTAATTAGTGTCGTGAAAGCGTCTGAACCGAACGCGTCTCCAACAAACTGACTTTGAGTGATCAGGGATTGTACGAGACTCTGCGGATTTCACCTTTTTTAGGGTCAATTTCGCTAGGTTTTTGTTTCGGCTACTGAACCGAACGGGAGCCAAAGTGCTCTCTTAGTACACCTGATAATTTCAAATGAACGGTTTTCACCATGTCTATGGACAAGGCTGCGTCTGTACCTACAGATGCAACAAGCAAAATTTCTGAGAGCAAAACGGATTCTAACTTAAGCGAACAGGCTTCCTCCGCGCGAGTACCGGTAGAAGTCGTGATGGCTGGAGCTGACGAATCACCCACGCCGGTTCCAACCAAAGTTGAAGTCGTTGTGGCAGTCGTCGATAGTCCCGAAGTCATTGAGCCAGCGAATTCAGAGCAACAACCTGCCGCTCAACCGCCAGAGACCGCAAAAGTAGAACCTGAATCACCAACCGAAACCTCGGTTGAAGTAGTCGACCACGTCGCCGCAGATGCTTCAGTGGCAGCGACCGAAAACGCCAAACCTCCGGCGAAACCCAAGAAGCGTAAAATCGAAGCCGTCAAAGCAGTGAAGGTCGTTGAACCTGAGAATTCGCCATTCGAAGATATGGGACTGGCTCCCTCGATCGTGACGGCGGTCAAGCAAGCTGGCTACACCGTGCCGACTCCGATTCAAGCAGAAACGATTCCAACAGTTCTGGCCGGTCAAGACTTAATCGGGCAAGCCGAAACTGGCTCTGGAAAAACGGCGGCGTTCGCGCTTCCGCTTCTTTCAAAAATTGATTTGAAAGTGAATTCGCCTCAGGTGATGGTGTTGGCTCCGACACGTGAGCTGGCCATCCAGGTGACGGCTTCGTTTGAAAAGTACGGAGCCAGCTTCAAGGGATTCCGAGCGGTCACCATTTATGGCGGTCAAAGCTACGAGACTCAACTTCGCGCAATCCGACGCGGTGTCCATGTGATTGTCGGCACGCCGGGACGCATGATGGATCATATTCGTCAGCAAAACCTGAACCTGTCCAATCTCACGACTTTCGTTTTGGATGAAGCAGACGAAATGCTGCGAATGGGATTCATCGACGACGTCGAATGGATCATGGGTAATCTGCCGGCAAAGCGACAGGTCGTCCTGTTTTCGGCCACGATGCCGTCACAAATTCGAAACATTGCCAACAAGCACCTGAACCAACCGGTTCATATTTCGATTAAGAGCAAGTCTTCGACGGCTGAATCGATCAAGCAGTCATGTACGATTCTTGGCGGTCGCGAGAAGTTCAACATGCTGACGCAGATCCTTGAAAGCGAGCCTACCGAAGGCGTCATCGTCTTCGTCAAAACCAGAAACACAACGGTCAACGTTGCCGATCAGCTTTCGCAGCGTGGGTTTTCTGCGGCTCCGCTCAATGGAGAGATCCCGCAGAATCAGCGCGAGCGAACGGTGGCGAAACTAAAATCCGGCCGACTGGACGTGTTGGTGGCGACCGACGTCGCGGCTCGTGGGCTTGATGTCCACCGAATCAGCCATGTGATCAATTATGATTTTCCGCATGACACCGAAGCATACATCCACCGAATTGGCCGCACCGGTCGAGCGGGACGAATTGGAAATGCGATCTTGTTTTGCGAGCCCAAGGAAAAAGGGAAGCTTGGCCGGTTGCAACGCGACACCAATCAGCGGATTGAGACTTTCAAGCAGAAGTCGATCGACGAGATCAACGAAATTCGCGTTGCCAATTTCACTCAGCGAATTACCGACGCAATGGGTGATCAGGGAGGAATCAAATTTTTCAAGAACCTGCTCAAGAAGTATCAGGCCGAATCGGAATTGTCGATCGAAGAAATCGCGGCTGGGTTGGCGTGCATGGCTCAAGGCGATACGCCGTTGCTGCTGAAGCAAATTCCGAAGCGTGGCAAAGAACGTGGTGGCAAACGGTTCGAGGGGGCGATGAAGACTTTCCGAATCGAAGTCGGTCGCGAACACGGAGTGGGGCCAGGAAACATTGTTGGAGCAATCACCAACGAAGCAAACCTGGACAACACGAGCATTGGCCGGATCAATCTCTTCGACAGGCACAGCACCATCGACTTGCCAGCCGATCTTGGGCAAAACGTTTTGGACATGCTCCAGGATGTCAGCGTCTCTGGTCAGCAGTTGAGGATTTCGGTTTCTACTGAGCAAAATTCCGAGCGCCCTCAGCGACGAAAAAAGAACAATGGCAGTACGAAATTCGTCGCGAACCGAAAGTCGTCAGGCTACAAGTCGGGTAATGGCGGGTCATCCGACCGAAAGAACTCCAGTCGTAAACCGTATACGGGCAAAGGCGGATACGCGGGCCGAACCGAGAACAACGAGTACAAAGCTCGGACGAAGTTGACTGGCGGCGGTTCGAGTTCGAAGCCAAGTGGTTCGTATTCAAAACCAGCTTCATCTTCCGCAGGTCACGCTAAACCAGCCCCCTCAAAGCCAAGCCCGTATAAGGCTAAGGCTGCCGGCGGAGGTTACAAGCCGAAGGCAAACGTGACGCCAGCAACTGCCAAGCCAGCGAGCAAGAGTGCTTATAAGCCAAAGACTTTGGGTGGCTATAAGGCCAAACCACTTTCGGAAATGGCGAAATCTGGCAAGCCGGCGACCGCGAACAAAAAACGTGCGAAGGTCAACAAGACCAACAAGTACGTTAAAATTCGCGCCAAGTGATAATGGCGATTGCTCGACTGTGGCAGCCTGGTTCGGCTGCCCAGTTGGACGTGCTTGATGTCCGGGCTTTCTGAGATTCACTTCCTGAGATTCACTTCCTGTGATTCGTTTTCTGTGATTCGTTTTCTGTGATTCGTTTTCTGAGATTCGCTT
>CAZPTT010000037.1:0-27157 GCA_964589435.1 uncultured Pirellulaceae bacterium | reverse complement strand
CTGTGATTCGTTTTCTGTGATTCGTTTTCTGTGATTCGTTTTCTGAGATTCGCTTTCAAAGGCTCACTTTGAAAGGCTAATGGCCGATCGCTCAGACTTGAATCGTTTGAACCGATGGGGGCCATGCTCTCGCTTGCGTGAGCATGCCCAGGGAAGCGAGTGCGTATTTCAGTCGCACCAGTTTTTCGCATCAATCCAGTCGGCGCAGCATTGACCAGACTCGAGCAAACCGAGTTCAGTCAGACTTAGCTCTTAAAACCAAAACATGGTTTTGGGTTTGTCGAATCCCCAGCTTGCCGCCAACGCATCGGCTGCCTCTTCACGATCCGCAATTTCTCCCCATCCGCCGTTACGCAAGAAAGCGTGCGCAAATTCATGAGCGATGATGTAGTGCGCGAAGTCATCGCTACAGGTTGCCAGTCGCGGTTTCAAAACGACGCACCGGCTTTCACTACCGTTGGGATTGAGGCTGGGCATCAAGACCGTCCTGCCTTTACCGGGCTCGCAGTCATCCAGCGAGATCTTGAAGTAAGGATCGCTCAAGAAATCCTGCTGAACTTCCAATGGTAGCACAGGCAAGACGTTCATCAGACGCTGCTGCAATCGCGGAAGCTCAGCAAAGGGGGCCATGAACCGCTCGAAACTTTCAGAAGCGGGATTGTTGCTCGCTGAATCGGAGGCAAGCGATTGGTCACCGGCTCTTCCGTCAGATCCGTACGGAGCGTCAATAGAAGTGTCGGAATCTCGCATGGTCGAGGGGTGAAACCTTAGTAGATAAATTTCAAGCAAGCGAAGACTTTTCGCCGGAGCCTTATTGTGACGCGCAAGCAAGGAAGAACAAAGGCAAAATGGGCAGCCAAACGTGTTGAGCAGACAACTTTATTGAATCATCGCTTCAAAATCGTCTTCCGAAATTACCTCCACGCCAAGGGTTTCTGCTTTCTTCAGCTTGCTGCCTGCCTTTTCCCCGGCGATCAGGAAATCTGTCTTACTCGAAACGCTCGAGCTCGATTTCCCCCCATGCTTTTTGATCAAGTCCTTTATTTCGTCACGGGTAAATTTCGACAGCTTCCCAGTGACGACCAATGATTTCCCGCTCAGTTGATCGCCTAGCGAGATCGTGGCACTTGCATCTGCCTCCATCTTCAAACCCAACTCCGTCAAGTCATCCAGCGTCTGTTTGCCGTACTCGCTGTCAGTGAAATCGAAAACGCTTTGCGCGATGATGTCACCGACTACATTCACTGCGGCAAGTTCCTCGATAGTCGCCGAGCGAATCTTTTCCATCGAACCCAACTCTTTTGCGAGTTCCGCCGCAACCGTGTTGCCAACGTGGCGAATAGAGAGCGCGTTAAGCAGCCTGGCCAATCCGCGATCTTTGCTGGCCGCAATTCCATTGATTAGCTTTTGGGCTGACCGCGAGCCCATCCGTTCCAGCGTTTGCAATTGCTCGTTGGTCAGTCGGTACAGATCGCCGTAGCTGGCAACCAGTTTGCCTTTGACCATTTGATCGACGACTTTTTCACCCATGCCTTCAATGTCCATCGCGTCCCGTGAAGCAAAATAGCGCAATCGCTCCTTCAATTGAGCCGGGCACTCGTAGTTGGGGCAGCGAATATAGACGCCCCCTTCATCCTTCACCAACTTCGTCTGGCATTCGGGGCACTCGGTCGGGAATTTATATTCTGCAGGCGGCTTCTTTCCGCGTTCGTGAACTTCAACGCGAACAATGTGCGGTATGATTTTTCCTGCTTTTTCGACGACCACCACATCGCCTTCACGAATGTCTTTGCGTTCAATTTCTTCCGCGTTATGTAGGCTCGCTCGTGATACCGTCGTTCCTGCTAATTCAACGGGCTCCAAATAAGCCACCGGTGTGATGGCACCGGTCTTGCCGACCTGTACCTCAATTGAATTTAGCTTCGTGATTGCTTCGTACTTTTCCCATTTGTATGCGATAACCCATCGAGGGCTTTTGGATCGCGCGCCAAGTTCTTCTCGCTGATCGAACCGGTTCAACTTGACAACCAACCCGTCGACTTCAAAATCCAATTCGTGCAACGTCTCGACAAGTTGTTCGCAATGGTCTGCCGTCGCCTTGATTGACTTGAATGAAGAAACCTTAGGTGTGGGCGGCAGGCCGTAGCTTCCGATTTCATTTAGGAAATCCATGTGGTTGTCGCTTTTCAAGCCTTCGCAGAATCCGGTTCCATGGCAAAACATTCGCAAATTCCGCGACGCAGAAATTTTTGGATCCAATAAACGAACGGCACCAGCGGCCACATTACGGGTGTTTTTGTACTCTGCTTCGCCAGCTTCCACTTGCCGCATGTTGAGCCGAACCAATTCCGAATTTGCCATGTAGACTTCGCCACGCACCTCCAGAATCTTGGGAGGATTGTCAGTCGTCAATCGCAACGGCACGTCCGCAATCGCGCGAAGGTTATGCGTGATGTCGTCGCCGACTTTTCCGTTGCCACGTGTCAAGCCACGAACGAGAACACCATCCTCATAGACCAACGACGCCGCCACGCCATCAATTTTCAGCTCCACAACCCACTCGCAAGGCCCCTCGAATTCCGCTTCGGTTTTCGCGCCGAACTCCAGCAGCTCCTCGATCGAAAATGAATTGTCAATCGAGAGCATGGGGACCTGGTGTTCGACTTGCGACAGATGCGGCAAGGGTTGATCACCGATGCGTTGAGTCGGACTGTCAGGCGTGACAAGGTGCGGGTTGGCAGTCTCAAGCTCCTTTAAGCGATTCATCAGCCGATCGTATTCACGGTCAGAGATTTCTGGAGCCGCCTCGACATAGTACTTGCGATCATGAATTCGCAGTTCATCGCGCAAGTCGTTGATCTGTTGACTAATACTGGTTGTCATTCGTTATCAGCAAATATGGGGATGGGCTTAAATGGGGTTGAAATAGCTTTAACGTTTTACCAACTGGCCAATGGTTTTCAGCCTCTACTCACAGAGGAAGCAAAAAATGCTATGTTGACTGAACGAGAATCAAAACGTTGGTTTGCAATTATGACGTTCGGTTTGCTCACCTTCATTCTTGAAGCAGCGTTTTAGTATAAGAATGTTAGAGGGGCCGAGGAAGTTTCATGCGGCTGAGAATTTTTATGAGAGCCACCATCGTTTCCGACGGCACATCATCCAAACACTCGAATCTCAATATACACTTTGTCGTTGCGATTCTGTTAGTACTGGCCCCTCTCGAATTGCCTCTCGGATTAATTCTTGGGTTGCCACTTGGTTCATCCAACTCGGGCTGTCTGCATGCCCAAGGCATTCGCGGGATGAGAGCCGGAGACGGACTGAAACCCGACAATCGCTCGGTTTTTTCTCCGGTGCCACGAGACGTCATGCGGCCGATCACGCGTGCCGCTCGTGCGATTGATGAAGGAGAAAACAGCCAAGCCGTCAGTCTTCTTGGTCAGGTTCTCGCCACGCCGATGGAAGAAGACTACTTGCTACCAGACACGACCGACCGCCCGGACGACCGTTTGGACGGTTTGTATATTAGCTTGCGAGCTGAGGCCCGACGGATACTCGCCAGCCTGCCTTCACGCGATTTGAAATCGTATCGGCTTCGCTACGGAACCAAAGCAAAACTGGAGCTTGCCGCCGCAGTCGAAAGTAATGATTTTGAAGCAATCGTTCAGGTTATGCAGCGGTACTTTTTTACCGAGTCTGGATTCTCAGCAGCCATGCTGCTCGGGCATCACCACTTGGATCACGGTCACCCTGCCTTGGCCGCCAGTTGCTTTCAACGGGTTGTCCAAAATGAGTCAGCCAGATCCATTCATGACCCATCCGCGTCAGTTTTGCTGGCAACGTGTTATCTACTCGCGGATTTGCCTGGACGGGCAAACGAAACATTGGTTGAGCTGAAGTCTCGCCAGCCCAACGGCTCCATTCGCTTCGAAAACAAAGACGTTCCGTTGTTTGCCAATGATGAAAATGCCATCGCATGGCTTCACCAACTGATTGGTCAATCGTCGCTACGAGATCTTAATCTCGTCAGCCAATGGGTCATGTACGGTGGAAATCCAGCGAGGAACGCGCGGAGTGGCAATGGATTGCCGTTGTTGGCTCCCAAGTGGGAAGTTCCAACAATCAATCAGCCGGATATTGAAGCGGCCGCCAAAAAACGTTTTCGCGACTTGATACAAATCGGCGAATCGCCCATCCCGTCGTTACAGCCTTTAGCCATTGGCGACACCATCGTGATGCGGGCATTCGATCGTATGATTGGTGTTGATTTCAAAACAGGAAAGCGAAAATGGGTTTTTCCCGCTTGGGATTTGACCAGTTCGTCCGAACTGCCCGGCGCAGCAGGCACGACGCCAACATTGATTGACAAGACACCAGTCACAGAACGAATTTGGCAAGACCTACTTTATGGCCAATCGAGTAGCGACGGTGAGAGTATTTTCTTTATCCCCAATCCAGGGTTCGCCAGCGAAAACCGACGCCGAAACCGACGCCGGGGATTCGAGCTCCCAAACGAACTTACCCAATCGATAGTAGGTAAAAAATTCAATGAGTTGACGGCCATCAACGTGACGAGACAAGGCGCTTTTGAATGGGAGATCGGCGGCGAAACAGGATTGGATGAGCCTAAGCTGGCGAAGTGTTTTTTCCTCGGTGCGCCTCTTCCATTGGCAGGTTCACTGTACGCGGTTTGCCAACATGATGAATTTATTAAGTTGGTGGTGATCGATGCGAAGTCAGGAAAACTGCAGTGGACGCAGAAATTGATGCCTGTCGATGCAAGCGTTGATGTCGCTGCCGATCCGAGTTTGCGTTTGGCGGGTGTGACGCCTTCGTTTTCGAATGGAGTTTTGGTTTGCTCGACCGGAGCCTGCGCGCTAGTCGCAATTGACCTTTCGACACGTGGTTTACTTTGGGGCTACCAATATAAGCCCCTCTCGCGAACAGTGGTTCCGAGAATCTCGCCCAGCCAACGTGCATCTCAAATCGTGCTCAGCGGATTGTGGCGTGAGTCGACGATCACGATCGCCAACGAAACAGTTGTCCACACTCCAATTGATTCTCAAAAAATGATTTGCGTCGATTTACGGACTGGACGGCCGAAGTTCAAATCGAAGACGCCCGCTATCAAGTCACCGGCTCGCCAAAGTTCGCTTTACGTGCCTTGTGTCGAAAATCGCAATGCCATTTTGGTTGGGCTCGACTCGGTAAGAGCGGTGTCAATTACGACGGGTGTAGAGACATGGAAGCTGAGCACGAAACAATATGGCCGGCCCAGCGGAAGAGGCTACGTCAATAACGGACGAATCTATCTACCGACGGTTTCAGCCAAGCTTTTGGAGATTGATTTGGCGAAAGGCAAGCTGCTCCGCGCGGTCGATACCGGCGAAGTCCTCGGCAATTTGATCTGCCACCGCGAGTCCGTTATTTCGCATGGTGTCGACCGGCTGATTTGCTTTCCCCAAGAAGAACCCAGTCAACGCACTGTCGATCTGGCAGAGCAAAGCGGGGAACTGACTTCCGAGGTTCTCGCTCTAAAGTCTCAGTTGGAGCTTCAGGCTGGAAACCTTGAGATCGCAGCCACGTTGATGGCCGAAGCCTATGAGAAGGCGGCTTCGCCCAAGTTTGCGACGAAGCTGGTCGAACTGACAATTCGGCTGATCCATTTGGACTATGAGGCCGGGATAAAACTCGCCTCGCGTTTCGACCGACAGCTTTTTGCGGATCATAATTTTGAGTTTGAAGCCGCCCGAATCAATGGCTTGATCAAACAACAGGAGCTAGAGAAAGCGCTGATGGCGTTGCTCAGTCTGATCCCATCAGCGCACGCAAGCTCATCAATCGAAGAACTCTCAATCGAATTGGACAGTGATCAACACGATCCGTCTCATCAGCTAAGTCCCGGTCGACGAAGCACGGGTTCCAAGGCTAGGGTTAACATTAGGCGGGATCGTTGGATTGCCAGCCGGATTGGGGCACTCGTTGAAAAATCGGAACCAGCTCAACTGGAGACGATCGAGCGTCTGGTTGATGAGTATCTGAAAACCGTTCCAACCGCCAATGCGGTCGAGAAACATGATTTGCTTCGACTGTTCCCTCGATCGGCCATTGCCAGCGAGACAGCGTTGGCACTTGCCCAAGCACTGATGCTTGAAAATGAACTGCTCCGCGCGCGGCGGCTGTTGGAGCCTATGCTAAAAAGCGATGACCTGAAGGTTGCTGCCAGAGCGACGCATCAAATGGCGATAATTTATGCCACAGCCAATCTGCCTGCACGTGCAGCCAATTTTGTCGAAACGCTCGAAGCCAATTTCGCGACCACGATCGTTTCCGGTTCCGCAAACAATTTCGCAAGCAATTCTGGGAGCGATTCTGGGAGCGATTCTCAATACGGTTCACAAGCCGCCGCCGAGTTGGCGAGACAGTTTCGACTGACGCAAGCAATTCGGCCAATCGTCACGCAATCAAAATATACGCATGCGAACACGATCGACGTAAAACGTGACAATGGAGCAGGGGTTCGTTTAGCCGCGACCGAAGTTGAATTAACATCCACCGACGATCCTGAGCTGAGCAAGTTTCGTTTCTTGTACTACGGCCAAACTGGCGAGTTGGAAGTCTTGGATTTCAACGGGCAGCCAATCTTTCGATTTCAGTTACGTCAAACACGGACCGGGACTGTCGACCCGATCTCTTCGACCATGTTTGGAGCGATTAAGGCTCATCAAGATGTACTTTTGTTGACGGTCGCGTCGGAACTTTTCGCAATCGACTGGTTGAAATTGAATCAAGGGCTTCAGCCGGTTCTTTGGAATATCGCCATTGATGCGCCTGAAAGAGAAAAACTGCCCACGGTTGTTTCTCACCTGTGGGGCGAGCGTGATCTCGGCCTGATCAAGGGATTCAATGATCGAAACGTATTTTCTGGAACTCCAGTCAATCAAGGCACGTGCTATGTCGATGGCTCAAACTTGGTTTGCATCGATACCCATTCTGGTCGCCCATGTTGGCAGCGGACAAACTTCCCAACGCGCTCTACGGTGTTTGGTGATGACCAAAACGTGGTGGTCTGGCCACCCTCCGGGCGAAAGGCAACGATTGTTGACGTCGCCAGCGGCCAGCAGGTTAAGCAGTTGGAGTTGGATGTCAAAATTGGTTCCATCTGGGCGACACAAGGCACGAAGCTCCTGTTGTCATTCCCGCATTCAACATCTGGCACGATTGTGAATGTGCTCGGTCTCTATGACCTGTTGGAGGAGACCTTTATCTGGCAACAGCAGTTTGCCCCGAAGACTCGGGGATGCTTGACGAGCGATCATCGGCTGTGCGTGTTCAAAAGGAATGGGGATCTTGAGTTTGTGGATCTGAGAAATGGCGAAGTCGCTATGAAATCGAAGGTCAATCTGCCAAGTGAACTGCTCAAAACGATTGATGGCATTGGAATTTCCAAGCGACGCGGGCAGTACCTCATTCACCTGACGACGGGTGATGTGCCGACGCGTTACGAAATGTATTCTGGTCGAGCACAAATCCGTAACATCATTCCAAACCTTCCTTTCTTGCAGGGATATTTGCTCGCTATCGATTCAATGAGTGGTGATCCAGCTTGGTCAAAGCCAATTCGGTTTCGTGGCTGGCAAGCCGCCATGCGAAATCCAGAAGCATCGCCGGTTCACATGCTGGTGCGACGATTTGATCGGGACAACGAGGAAGGCCGACGTCGCGCGAGCATGCAAATTGTCTTGATCGATTTAGATAACGGTCGCAAGCTGTTGAACTACACGTTTGACGAGTACTATCGAGTTTCCTACCGGTTACAGTGGAAGCCAAAAAGCAATGAGCTGCGGATGGAGTTCCCTGAACGAATTCTGCGGATGAATCTGTTAGCGGCCTCCGACTTTCCTCCAACACCCTTGGCAAGCCTGACCGACGAAAGCACAATTCCTTTGCTCCCCTTCAAAATCTCGGCGGTCAAAGTCGCGCCGTCGATAATTGCCTCTGAAATCGAACAGATCAAACAGGCAGCCCAATTGGAGGCCAGCCAAATTGAATCACTGCGGAAAGAAGAAACGATGCGGCTTCAACAAGAGAAGTAGCTGAGCCCATTCGGCCATCAAAGCGATCCGAAATCGCCGCCTTCGAATCTTGGAGTTACGAATCTTTACAACCCTCTCTCGTCAAGAAATAGGCTTCTCGTACAAGCGGTAAGTCTTGTATCGATCTAGCTCAACGGCGCGATTGATCGCACGAATTGATTTGACATTGTCTTCGAGCACCCACGAAAATTCCCATTCGAGATACTCTTTGTAACCTTCGATGAATTTCTGAATCAGCAACATCGCGACGCCCTTCTTGCGAAAGTTCTTGTCTACGCCTAGGGCAATCACGCGGGCTTTGGGCGAACGTTTCATCAACCGAGGCATTTGAATCATCCGCAACCAATCCCATTTTCCAATCGTCTGCTGCAAAGCCCAGTTCACGTCAGGGATATTGACGATGTAGCCAACCAACCGGTCGCTCTCGACCCCGTTTTCGTCAGTCTCTTTCCAGTACGCCGCGTGAATATTGTCGAATCTAATGACCTGCCGAAGATTTTTGATCATGAAATCCAGCTCAGCGTCGGTGAGAGGGACGAAGCCCCAGCCTTCGCTTCGAACTTCGTTCCCCAACCGATTGATGTCTCGCAAAGTCTCAGCGTAGTTGGCTTCCTTTACCGATGTAAAGCGGAGGCTAGGGTATCGCTCGTGAATTTTCTTCTTCGATTCGACAATGTCTTTCCAATGCTCGGGCGCGACAAAATCCTTGTCCCAATTAAACCGAAACGCGTAGAAATTCTTGGCGACCTCAAACCCCGCTTCCATTAGATGGCGATCGTACCGACCTGGCGTATGTCCCATCATGATTTTTGGGGGATACTGATGCCCATCGATCAGCACGCCAAAATCGCTTTTCATCGACGGGTTCACTGGGCCACGCATCGAAGTGCACCCTTCAGCGACTAACCATTGGCTGGCGCTAGAAAACAAAGAATCGGCAATCGCTTGCTCGTCTTCGGATTCGAAAAAACCAAAGAAGCCAACTTGGTCGTCGTTGTGTTTGTTGTGCAAATCGTCTTTGATCGCCACGATCCGGCCGACAGGCTTAGCGTCGCGGTAGCAGACGAACGCGGCGCGTCGAGCGTGTTGGTAAAATGGATTGCGTTCTTCATCCAGTTGGATGCGTTCCATCTTCTTGAGAGGAAAAACCATGGCCGGATCATCGCGATAGATGCGGCGACGAAGCGCGAAGAAATCACGCAGCTGTTTGGGTTCAGTGACGAGTTGAACTTGCAATTCAGATTTGGATGCCATGTGATTCAGCATACCGGCTGGGCGAACCTGCGCAAAGCTGCGACCAAAGTCCAAATACCTTTCGCCGCTTATAAAAAGTCAATCAATCGCCGCCGCGACGATAAACCCAATTCGAATGACCAACAAGTTTGCCGATGATGACAAATCGAAAAACCGAGAGGTTATTTGATCTGGCCGTTGGAGCTGTTGGTCGACTGTCCGTTTGATTCAGTTGCGATAACAGGCCCGCCAGCTTTGTGAGCAGCGGCGTCGTTTTCTTCGTGAAGCGGAAGTTTGGCAGACACCGCAACGATTGCAGCTACCAATCGTTCCATCTGAGCCGGCGTGTGAAGTGCACTTGCAGTCATGCGAATGATCGATGTGCCATAAGGCACTGCCGGATACATGACCGGATTCACGATGACTTGATGCTCGTCCTGCAGCATCCGCACCGCACTCAATGCCATCGCACCACGAGTAAAGATCGACGTCACAGCACCTTGAGGGTTGCCGATGTTGAATCCCGCGTTCTTCAAACCCTTGCGCAAGACGGAGACGTTTTCCCAAAGCTGAGTACGTCGTTCCGGCATCGACTGCATCAATTCGAGAGATTTGATAGTCGCCGCAGTGATTCCGCCAGGCAAAGCCTTGGTCAGCATAAATCCAGGCGAAACGAACTTGATAAAATCGAGTGCTCGCTTTGTTCCGCAGACATAACCGCCAAACGTACCAAACGATTTAGCGAATGTACCACCGTGCAAATCGACTTCATCTTCGACGCCAAAATGCTCTGGAGTCCCGCGACCGTTCGGCCCCAAGACGCCCGTTCCGTGCGCGTCGTCGACGAACAGCTGTGCATTGTATTTCTTTTTCAATTCAACCAAATCGCAAAGCGGAGCCAAATCACCCGTCATCCCATAAACGCCATCGACCGCAATAAGTTTTGGCTGTTCGAGCGGGCAGGCCTTGAGCTGGCTTTCCAAATCAGCCATGTCGTTGTGACCAAACCAACTTGCTTCGCCCTTGCAAAGCCGGGCACCGTCATGCAAACAACCGTGAGCATAAGCATCAACGAATACGCGTTCTTTGCGTCCCACCATGCAGGCGATCGTTCCGGACATGGCTCCCAAGCCCAAATTGAAAACGAGGCTGGCTTCGGTGCGGCGATACTTGGCAAGATCGGCTTCTAGTTGTTTGTGCAGCGATGTGTTTCCGGTCAGCGGGCGAGCTCCTAAGGGAGTGCCGATACCGCTTTCAGAAACGACGTTCGTCGCCGCCGCGACGACCTCGGGGTGAGTCGCCAATCCGAGGTAGTCGTTTGTGGAAACCTGGAGATACTCAGTGCCGCCGACTTCAACCGTTGGCAAACAATTCGTGACGGGGAATTCGCGAAAAAATACGCTCGTGTCAAAGTGCTCGCCGGCAACTTTCTTGATGCGTGTCCAGAATTCGTCACATTTATTGAAAATGTCGGCCATAGATCAATTAACTTTGCTATTCAGGAAGGCTGGGATGGGACGAATTGGAAATTCAAATCACGGGGCGATGTGAAATATCGAACCACTTTACACGGTTTAATACAGGTTAATAGCCAGATAAGTCTAGCCGTATTTAGGTTGCTTGCAACGCCATGTCGACATCGAAACCCCGGTGATACACGTTTAACGTTGTATTCTCGCCCGCTAACCGTTTTGCTTGGGGCCGGTGTAACTAGTTTCAACTGGCCTATCAAGAGATTCGTCACGCGTTCAATCGTATTTTACTTGCTTCTGCTTGAGGTTTTGCGTTTTTCGTCGCCGATTTCTTCTTCAATCGAAACAGAATTCCCGCAGGTCCGGCAAGGATCGCCGGCAACAAAATCAAGTCGCCCAACAACGCAGTAAACAACATTACGATTAGCAACGTCGCAAAATTGACGGTCGGCATGAAAATGCCGAACAGGAACGGAGCGACACCGAGTCCGCAAATCAATGAGGTATCGATCATGGCTTTGGCGCAGTGCTCGAAAGCAAAGCGAATTGATTTGTAGCGTGAGAGTCCTTCACTTGTGCCACGTTGATACCAGGTCAAAAAGTGAATCGTATCGTCAACGGCAATCCCAAGCGCAACGCTCGCGGTCATCACAGAACCGATTTCGATCGGTCGGCCCAACCACCCCATCGCCCCAAACACAACCAACGGTGGAAATACGTTAGGAACCATCGCCACTAAACCCGATCGAGGGCTCTTGAGAACGAAAATCATGATGATCGAGATAAACAGAAACGCAGTCACGAAGCTGACCAGCAAGTCACTCAAGATCTGATGTTGGGCCTTGTAGACCAGTGGAATGCCTCCGGTTAATCGAGCCGTCACACCGTGTTGGCCTAAATGTTCCAATTGGTTGTCGACGTTAAGATGCACCGTTTCCAAAAATTCGCCGTAGTCAATTTGGTTCAACGCTGCGACTCGCAGGCTGATTCGCCAGTTAGAAATGTCGCCCCTAACACGAACCAAGTTTCCTTCTTCAAACGCGTCGAATTCTTTCAGCCACTTTTCTTTCTTGGTTCGCGCCTTCACGCGAGAACTAAAGCTGGTTCCTTTCGATATGGAAGGCTCGAACGAAGCAACTGAAAGTGAGGCGTTGACCTCGGTTGTTTGCTTTACCGCAGATTCGATCTTCTTGACGATCTGCATCTTTTCCCACAGCGGCAAGACGCTTTCCGGATTGAAGGAAATGACGATTTCCATCGGCACCATCGGACCAATGTGATTCTCAAGCCATTCATAATCCTGCAAGATCTTTGCGCGGGAGTGAAAACGACTTTGAATTTTCACCGACGCTTGTAGACGGGCGATACCGACACCCAGCAACGTCACGCCAATCAATACAGGAATGACGACCATCGTGTGTGAACGGCAAACCCAGTTCACAATGATTGATGTCGAGCGGCTGACACCTGTCGCACGTTCTCGTTTATTCATTTTGCCTTGATTGGAGAACCAACGGCTGATTCGGCCTTTCAGCAAGTACAACGCCGCAGGCAGCACTAGGAGCACCACGACCAAACTCGCAATCACGCTGATCGCCGAATAGAAACCGAACAAACGAATCGGAGTCACGCGACTGACCCCCAGCGAAGCCATCCCGGCTGCCGTTGTCAGCGCCGACAGAGTGACGGGATAGTAGGCATCCTTCATGGCTTGGTCAGCTGATCGCAGACCGTAGCCCATGGTTGAGGCTTTGCGGTAATAGTTGACGATATGAACGCAGCCGGAAACGCCAAGAATAAAAATGAGCGTCGGCAGCATGACCATCGTCAGGTTCATCTTGCCGCCGGTGAAGTACAAGATGGAGAGTGAAAGGCTGGCGCACAGAGCGGCCGAGCAAATCACCAGGATCGTCAACGGGAGATCCCGCATGCGAAACCAAGTCAACAGAAAGACCACGGTGATGGCCATCCAGAGAAATTTGCCAAGCGATTTTTTACTTTCCGCATCGATCGCGGCGCCGTCCACCGTCGGACCACCGGCTTTTAAATCAATTGGGGCAATTCCGAATTCCGCTTCCGCCAACTCGTACACTCGACTCATCAAGAACCGGCGCTCGGTTAGCAGCCTTTCGACGGGGTAGGCCACCACACAAGTCGTGTTACCATCCGGCCCAACCATTAGGCCTTTGATTCGCTTCATTGCCGTGCGAGTCGATACCCCAGCACTCTTGAGCTGACGCAGCATGTCGGGGCCGGTGATGCATCGTTGAAAGATCAAGCCCTCCTCGTCAGCCGCCTCTTCCAACGCTTCCCTCATCGCGGGAACACGTGGGTCATCCAGCGTACAGCCGGGCCAACTGAGAACCACCATCTCGTCGATGCCGAATTCCTCGACGAACCAATCGTAAGTTTCGCCTTCTTGAAACCCACTTGGAAGCCATTGCCGAACGTCGCTGGCGTAAACCTTCAACGATTTGACCGCGCCCATCCCAACCAGCGGAAGCAGGAAGAGGGCGATACATAGAATCATCGTCGAGCGGCGCTGCAGAAACGTCGACTTTTGATCATCGTTTTTGTCGGCTTCGATCAGCAAAGAATCACCTGTTGGGTCGCTCGGCGGTAATCCGCCAGCGGTCGATTTTCGGATGTCAAATTCAGACGGAGCCGAATTCGGTTTGTTGTTTCGCTTCGACACAATCGCGATTCTTTGGTGGGATGGTTAAGCCCTGAATAGAGCTTTCCCTGAATAGAACTTTGATAGTGCTTTGTCGCAATACGTTAAGTGGAATAGAAATCACATCTCAAGACGTGGCAAACAGTTGAAGCGATTGTGAAGACTAGGTTGAGAAGAATAGTAAGTCGTCCTGGCTGGAATTCTCAGGTCACGGGAATCGGTATTTGGATGGTCATTCAGCGGGTTGTTTGTTCTTTTTCCCAGCATGGATCACCGTCGAATGGGTTGGTTCTTAACGGAGTAACGGAGTAACGGAGTAACGGAGTAACGGAGGCCATCATTTTTCACTCAGTGTCAAAAGACTATTTCTTTCGAACCATCGAGTTGTTGATTTTGAGTCAAACGCGAGATTGGCTTTACCAACAACCTAACGATTGGTTTTCGGCTTGAATCATTTCATTAAAAAAGCCGCCCTGTAAATCGAGGCGGCTTTGTTTTTTGTCATAGCAACATTTGGCTTAATAATGCGTACTTGCTTTGCCAAAGTCAGGATTCCCAGCCATGTGGAAGTGGTTGTGGTCAATGTAGATGACCTCAACTGAGTCCTCGTCTTCCAACGTGTGCGGGATTGGCCAGCCGACGATCTTACGTTCGGTGTAGTAGATCGTGCATTTGTAGTGTGCGTGGTGCAACTGAGCCGGTCCGATCAGCGGAATGACGCGTGGTGGATCGACGTAGTCGGCGATCTTTTCCTTGACCATGGTTACGTCGTTGCGTTGAGTCTCGTGCAGGAATGGCATGCCACCCTGAACCGAGTTCGCACGCTCCAACGCCCACCAGACTTCGTCATCGCTTGGTGGATCAAGTGCTTTGACTGGCCCTCCGGCGGACAACGGCCCTAAAATCGGAACGCGGGCATATCGCTCGTGAACATGGAATTTGTCTTCCTGATTCTTTTGCCAATATGGCGAAACAGGAATCGGCACGCTGAAGATACCCAGCGAAGGCCCAGCGGCTGTGAAACAGCCGGTACTCAAAACTGCCGTCCCTGCAATGAGCAACATCATGGTGACAGTCAATTTCTTGATTAACATCGCAAATCCCTTTGTGGTTTAAGCACTCTTAGCTTTAGATATCGTGATAAACTGTGACGGACTTGCGGATAATTCTGACTATTCGGAAAAATCCGGGAATCAACGGCGAACAAATCGCTGCTGGCAACGATCTGCAGTCGCGTTTTTGCAAGCAAAACGATTGCCCGCAGCTCTGCAGTCCATTTGGAACTGGCTGTCAGAAAGCAACTGAGTTTCGTGACCAAACCGATTTACAATCGCTGGAGACTCGGAAAATTCACACGAATTGCCGAAGAAGCCGGTTTCAAAGCGAACGCGTAATTCTCACAAGACTGATCATGGATTAAGAGCAGTCAGTCAATCTTCACCCATAGATCAGACGTGAAACTTGCCGACTAGCATTCGCCACGATTTCAGCTCGGCTGGCCGACCGAAGCGACGCTTTAACTTCCGGCACGCGGTCTTAAGCTGCCGATAAAACACTGGTTCCGTCTCCGCTTTCCACATCAACTCTGTCAATTGCTGAGTATCGCCCACGTCAAACAAACCCGGGTAGTTTCTTCCAAGCATTCCCATCGAAGCCGCAATTCGCGACGCTAAAATCGGCACGTCATTGACGATCGCTTCCGAAAAAACGCTCGGCGCGCCTTCGATTCGTGACGTCAAAACGGTCAGCCGACTTCGCGCTAGCAATCGCTGCGATTCGGCAAACGGACGTTCTTTGAGCCACGTGTAACGCGCGTTTCGCTCTGTTTCCAATTGGGCTTTGCGTTTCAAGGCAGCCGTATAAGCCCCGCCCAAATGTTTTACTTGGATGCGTGATGTTTCTGGCAATGACCTGGCCGCATAAGCAATTCGAAGCGGATCTTTTTCCCAGCGCAGGTGGCCCAAAATTGAAACTTCGAATGATCGCTTCAGCGGAGCCAATGGCTTGGCGATAGGCACGGCTGATTGGAAAATCACACTCACTTTCCTGGCAAATTTGGGCCTCAGCAGCGACTTGCTTTCGGGTTCCAACAACACAATTTGATTGGCGATCTTCAAGGACTCAATCGCCGCTAATTGGTTGGCCTTGCCGCGTTCGCCTGGCAAATCGCGGTGTATATCGGTCCCGGTCAGGCATAAAACGATGGGCCGCTCAGGAAAATTCGAGGAAAATGCCCTAATTGCGGGGGCACTTCGCATCGCGTGCAATGCGATCAAACAATCGGCGTGATGTGAGCTGTTGCTGGCTTCGAAACGATCGGTAACGCGAACCGTATGACCTAACTCCCGCAGGATTCCCGACCACCGCTCGGCGGTAATTCTGTTTCCTTTGGTCGACCCGCGGGGGGCCGGTGTATTGATGAGAAACTTCAAAGGACGTCGCCGCTTTCAATCAGTGACTCGTTTCAGGCTTCACGGATCCTATCATTTCTGAATTTATAGCGTGAGCCCAACCGCCGAAGAGTTCGGCAACAGTCGCGGTTGCCGGGAGGTTTTTACCTGGAAAATTGCATAAAGAAACCCTCGCCGGATTTCCGACGAGGGTTCTTGATTTCGACTCAGGCTATGAGGCAATGCTTACTTGTCATTGAAGTCAAGCTGCCACCAACCGTCATCCCATTCCAAGGTGACTTTACGCCAGCCTAGTGGAACTTGTGGATAAGGGTAGAACGGTCCGATGTACGGCCAAGCTGATGGCGAGTACTGCTTCGGATAATTTACCGCAGAGTAGTTAGGTGAAGCCGCGTAACCTGGCCAAGCGTAGCCTGGAAGGTTGGGTGCTTCTGAAGGGCCAGTCGCTCCGCCGTATGACGAAGGCATTGGAGGCTGTCCGTTCATGTAACCAGTTGCCATCGCTGAAGGATCCATGCCCATCGGCTGACCACCCATTGGAGGCTGTCCGCCCATGCCGGCTGGAACTCCCATTGGAGCGCCTGCTGGTCGACCTGCGTTGGCAAATGCCATCGGTGCGCCACCAGAAGTCATCATGCCTGCCGAAGCAGTTGATGCTTGAATCATTTCCTGACTCGAAGTCTGACGGTACGGGTTTTGGTCTTGGCCGTTCTGCTGATAAGCTGCATTTTGAAATTGCGGCTTGGCTTGCATTGGCATTGGAGCCGCAACGCGATCCATGACGCTTTGAGCAGCTTGAACCTCGATGTCGTCAACAACTTGAACAACACCCAAGTGGCCCGCTTGTTGAGCGGCTTGTAGGATTGTCATTTCCTGCGTGCTGTTGGAAACGTGGCCCTTGAACCAGACTGTTCCCTTGTCAACTCGCATGTCTACGTTGAATCCACGTAGATTGCCATTTTGCTGCTCGACTTGCAGCCGGCTTTTTATGTAATCAGCGATTTGCTGATCATCCGCCATGCCCAATGTAGGCATGAGCGAGGTAACCGCGACTGCGATTCCAAGCATTAAACAACGCATCAGATCCCCCTCCTGGTTCAAAATCGTTGACCGCAGTCATTCAAGCCTGCTGAGATTCCGTTAGCTGACCAGCACCTAACGGCTGGGTCGTTAACAGACTTGTTGGCCAAGCATCAAACATTTTTCGGTTAGGAAACAAGACACCCCTGTTTCCGAATTGAATTCCGCTGAAGAGATTTTCCAACTCGGACACTCTTCAATTCCGCATTCACTAGTGACCAGGAAAGATCTTGAAATTTACATCCAAGTGAGATTCCCCCCTCACTAGGTTCGATACGAAAGAACCCGAAATTGTTTTCGGCCAGTTCGTACTTCTGAAGACACAAATTTTCGGATTTTAACGATCTTCGCAAAAATTCATGACGTAGCGATTGGGATTTGAACGTCATCGCTAGCGGTTTCAGATAACCTGTTCCGATTGCGAAATCATTACGACCTGATTTGTTAAAAAACGATCCAGCTCCCGCAACAGTGCTGGCACTCCCAAATCAGTTCTGCGCTATGTTCTCAATCGCGACCAAACCACTTGGTCTTGCGGCCTCGAACATTCGTCTAAATGCTTGCGTTGAATTGCAGAATATTTCCACGAATTTCAAACTGATTTGGACGCCAGCGTTACTTTCGGATTTGCTAATTTTTTTCTGTAAGAATCTGATTACCTTTTCGCAATAACGCCCCAGAACTGCGTAAGCGATTCTAAGCTTGTTCATTGCGAAGGCCTCATCTTCAATGATGCACTTGGCAACTTGTCTAAAATCTGAAGTCACGCTTCTTGCCAACGTTCTTTTCTAGCAAGAATCCTGACGTACTCATGAAAAAGTCCATTCTCACGTGAGCCATTCGGTTCGAAGTGAAGGGCTTGTACATGTGTACCAAGCAAATGAGAGCGAGGAAACGATTAAGATTTCACAACTCTACGATCAGCAGTCTATTTGTCCGCTTCTCGTGATCGACGATAACGAATCAATTCATAGAGATTTCGCCAAGGTTCTTTTGCCGCCCCAGGCAGACCATGAGCTTGAGGAGCTAAACAACAATCTGTTTGGAGAAGAGCCAGATTCGAAGGACGAGGACGTTAGTCTAAAATTCGAAATCGATTCGGCGTTTAAAGGAAAAGAAGGATTCGAACTGCTTAAATCTTCGCTAGCGAAGGGACGAACCTACGGCGCGGCGTTTGTTGATATGCGCATGCCACCGGGCTGGGATGGCGTCAAAACGATTGAACACCTTTGGCAAGTGGATCCGGATTTACAGGTGGTTATCTGCACTGCCTATTCTGATCGAAGTTGGGATGAGATTATTCAGAAGTTTGGTTGCACAGACAAGTTGGTGATCTTGAAGAAACCGTTCGACGATATTGAAGTCGTGCAACTGGCAACTTCACTTTCGGTCAAGCGACGTTTGTTGGACGAATCACGCAATCGGTTGAAACAGCTTAAAAAGGACGTCAATTCGAAGAATGTCAAACTTCGCTCAGCCAATCAAGATGCGGAACTCCTCCTGGGCTCCATCTCCAGTGCAATTATCAGCCTGGATCGTTATGGCATCGTCACACGATGGAACCACTCCGCTGAAACGTTGTTCGAGCTTAATTCATTCAAGGCGATTGGTGAGGACTTTTGCAGCCTGCCAATTCGGTGGGTAGATTCTGAGAAAGTCCACGGACTAATGCAAAATGGTTCATTGCTTCAGCAAGAACAGGTCGTTTTGGAGTTCACCTGCAAGATGGGAACCAAGCGTTCGCTGGATGCTTCGGTAAGTCCGATCCTCAACGAGGTGGCATCCAAAGCAAGAATGATCGTGGCGAACGACGTTACCGAACAAAGAAGACTTCAATCGCAACTTAAAAACACGTCGTGGCAGGAATCCCTTGACCAGTTTTCGGCGAACATCGCACGCGAGATTCACCGCCCTATTAACAAGATCGATGATAGCGTCCGATTTGCGTCGAAAGCGATTGAAAACCTTGTGCCGCTGCTGGATTGCTTGGCTCAGTTGGCCAATGAAAATTTGAACGAAGAAGAATTTGATGATCTTCGTAAATTGATGACGCAGAGATTCACGCCTTCAGAAATAGAAGCGGAATTACGTAAGGTCCCGGCAGCGTTGATCGACGCCGAAGAAAGCGTTGCCTCTGTCAACGAACTCATCGAAAAGATGCGAACTCCCAGCGAAGAACCCGAGTCCAGCGACAAGCCAAACAACAAGCGATTGGATCTCGGGCAAGTAGATTCGATCGCACCATCAGCTGAAAATGGAACCGGCGTGCCGTTGATTTAAATTCAGAGCGGATTTTACGACCTGAACATACTACGGGCGTAAAGACGCTGCGAAGTTAAAGACGCTGCGAAGTTAAAGACGCTGCGAAGTTAAAGACGCTGCGAAGTTAAGGGCGTTGCGAAGTTAAGGGCGTTGCGAAGTTAAGGGCGTTGCGAAGTTAAGGGTGTTGCGGGCTTGAGAACGCCAAGGTCATCTGATTGATCCAGCCTAAATCTATTTAGCCTGCTTGTATTTCTCTTCATACTTTTTGTACAAGCGCAAGTGGCGGTTGGACAAATCAACTTCACGACCCTGAATGTAGGCCGACAAGACGTTGGTCGTTGTTTCCAACGGACTACCGTCGGTAACAATGAGTGAGGCGTCTTTGCCAACCTCAAGCGAACCAATTTTGTCCGCAACTCCCAGAATCTCTGCGGGATACAATGTGATCGCCTTGATGGCTTCTTCTTCGGGCAAACCAAATCCGGCGGCCGTCGCAGCATGATAAGGCAGCGTTCTCGCATTCCAGGTTTCGCTGCGATCCGTCCCCGAAATGCAGAACTTGACGCCAGCCAAACGCAATCGTTCTGGCAATGTGTAAGCTGCATCGAACGAATCATTTCTCCGCTGTGGCAACCGATAAACGGCCGACACGATGACCGGAACATCGTTGGCTTTTAGCAGATCGGCGCACAGCTCAGCATCGTAACCACCGAGGATTATGATTTTTACCTCTTGCTCTTTTGAAAACGCAACCGCCGATTGAATGTCGGCGGCACGATCAGCCCGAATCATCAGCGGCAGCTCGCCTTCGACAACCGGCACCATCGCCTCCAAGCGAGCATCATACTTTTGAGCTGTGACGATCGATCGACCGGATGAATCGGAACGCCTGGCGTCTCGGTAGGCTCGCACTTCCTCAAACAGGTGGCGCAACTCATGCTGTTTCTCAGCCTGCTTTTGCTTCGCCTTTTCGATTTCCTTTTCCGTCATCCTTGCTCTTCGTCGCGACGAGATCGTCTCCGAAGGCCAATACAACTGCATGGTTGTTTCAGCTTTCACGGTCATGTCCTCATAGCTCCAGCCATCCAATTGAAGTACGGCTGATTTTCCAGAAATCAAACCGCCAGTCGGAGCCGTCAACGCAAACAAGACGCCATTGGCTCGGGTCACAGGAATAATGACGTTGTCTGGGAAAACGGACACGATCGCTTTGACGTTCGGATTGATTGTTCCCGATTCACGAAAGTCATTCGTGGCTCGCACCGCCGAAATTTCCGTCAAGCCCATCTGCGAATGAGATTCGAACAGACCTGGATAAAGATGTTTCCCGGTGAGATCGATTTTCCGGCAGCCTTCTGGCAATTTCAGGTTTCGGCCAACTTGGGAAATTTTTCCAGATTCAAAAAGCAATTGCCCGTTCTTGATTTCACTTCCCGAAACGGTGTGAACCGTTGCTCCGATCAAGGCGATTGGCTCCTTTTGTGGAGCGCCTGGAATTTCATCCGCGAAACACATGGTTGATCCGGACATCGCCAGAGTCACGGAAATGACCAGCGTGAAAAGCAAAGTGCATTTGGAATTGGATCGGATGATTTTCATAGTTCGCCAGTGGTAGCTTGAAAAACGGGTCGACGGGTGTTTAATACTTGTTAACGATTGGGAATTCCTCTTTCGTGCATTAATGTCCATGATCACCTCCCGTTTCATGCGAATCATGATCGTGGCCGTCATGAGAGTGCCCATGGCAGAATTCGTCGTGACGAGGCCATAGTTTTGCCGGGTCGATCGACGAAGAGTTTTTCGCCTCCATCTCTTCGCCAGACGTCAAGATTTTCTGGATCAAAGCCAACCGCTGCTCGCGAACTTCAGCCCGCATCTCGCTGTCTTCTTCGCGGTCAAAGTACTTCCGTCCGTCGACCCAAGTCTGCTGCACGACGGACATGTTCGAAAGTGGGTGTCCACTCCACAATACCAAGTCCGCGTCCTTGCCGACTTCGATGGAGCCAACTCGGTCATCGATTCTTAGCTGACGAGCCGGATTGAGTGTGACGAACTTCAACGCTTCCACTTCCGAAACTCCTCCGTATCGAACCGCCTTTGCGGCCTCATGATTTAGATGTCGACCTAGTTCAGCGTCGTCGGAGTTGAACGAGACGACCACGCCGGCGCGGTGCATCAAAGCACCCGCAAATGGGATCGCGTCTTTTACTTCGTATTTGTAAGCCCACCAATCGGCAAACGCACTTGCCATCGCGCCATGCTCCGCCATCTGATCGGCAACCTTGTATCCCTCAAGGATATGTTGGAAGGTTCCGATCGTTATTTTGTGAGACTCAAGCGTCCGCATGAGTGCCAAAATCTCGTCTTGGCGGTAGCTATGGCAATGCACCCAGCGAGTCCCCTCAACAATTTCGGCAATGGCATCCAATTCCAAATCCCGTCGAGGGGGCAAGCCTTTTCGATCTTTCTCCCATGCCTTCTGGTTATCGCGATAATCCTTCGCAGCTCGAAGCGCGTCGTCCATGATCTGCTCGACACCCATTCGTGTCTGCGGATAGCGATCGGTTGGATTGTCCCAATTGCTTTGCTTGACATTTTCCCCAAGTGCAAACTTGATACCTTGTGGCGCGGAAGTGAACTTCATTGTCTGTTCCGATCCACCCCAGCGAAGTTTGATCACCTGATTTTGACCGCCGATTGGGTTCGCTGATCCATGCAAAATGTTGGCCGTCGTTACGCCGCCAGCCAGTTGGCGATAAATCGTAATGTCGTCGCAGTCGATCATATCACCAATGCGAACTTCTGCAGTGATCGCTTGGCCCGATTCGTTGACGCCACTGTCAGTCGCCATGTGAGAATGGCAATCAATAATTCCGGGCGTCAGGTGGGCACCCTTGCCATCAATTTCCACATCCGCATCTGGCAATTTTTCACCGGCTTTAAAAACCGATTGAATCCAGCCGTTTCCAAACAGCACGGCACCTTTTTCTGATTTGCCATCCTCGTCAAGCGACCAAACCGTGACGTTTTTAATCAGAACGGTTCCTGGCTGATCTGGCAGAGCCTGACGACCGAACGCTCCCAGTGGATAATTCACTGGAAAAGACGCCGTCAGTTTTTCACTACTTTCACCTGCCTCGTCAGTAACGATTTCTTCGTCACTTGTTTTGACTGTGGTCGTTTCGTCAGACTCAGCTTCGGATTTTCGCTTGGCAGAAAATGGAATCGTTTTGCCGTTTGCCAATACAAGGCTTCCAACTGCTGAGTCATTCGTATCGACGACCATCGAAAACAGGCTGATTCCGTCATGACCAAATTCGTCACTGCGAAATGCGCCAGTCAAACGAGTACCGGAAAGTCCAATTGGCTCGACAGCGATTCCAGCGGGCCTCTTCTTTTTGTCGTCCTTGTCCGCGCCGTCCTCTTTGTTCGCGCTTTTGTTCGCGTCTTTGGTGGATTTATTTACAATCCGAGCCGATAGCTTTCCCTTGCTGTTTTTGACGACCATCTGTTTACCGCTAAAGCCACGGCCTTTCAGGCTCCAAGTTCCTGCGGCATCCCGTAGAGGCTCTTCTTCCAGTTCGAATCGGACACCATCCACCCACGTTTCGACAATTTCAGTCTCTTCGTCAAACAACGCGCCGTCGGCAATCAAGAGATTGGCAATTTTGCCTTTTTCGATTGAACCAACAATCTCGTCGACGCCATAAAGCTCTGCTGGTTCGGTCGTCATCGCCGCCAACGCGACGTTGGCTGGCAATCCTCGCTTAACGGCAATTCGAACGTTCTTCAAAAAGTCGGCTTTGTCCTTCAAGCCTTTAGTTGTGAACACAAAATTCACGTCGGCATCATGCAGTCGTTTTGGATTCTCTGGAGCGTGATCCCAATGCATTAGATCTTCCAACGTGACATCGTTGGCAAGTTCGGGTGAAGACACATCTGGGGCTTTCGAAAAATTGACTGGCAACACGATCGAGCGACCCAAACTTGCGATCTCGTCCAATCGTCTGTACTCGTTGCCGCTGCCAAGAATCAACAACTGCAAGCCAAATTCTTTCGCGAACCGATCCGCGCGAATTGCAAACAGTTCATTAGAAGTGTCAATCATCACTACCTGCTGGCCAGATAGATTCGAGTGAAGCTCTTCTAGTGCGAAGTTCATCTCGGGACGCTCGACGGAAGTATCCGCGCGAGCCGTTTGCCAGGCTTGTTGATACCATTGGGCATCGTAGAGAGCTTGCCGAGCGAGTGCATAAGCTCCCATTGGCGAATTCGGATACCCACCACCGCGGCTTCCTCGTGAAACCGTCAATCGCATGTGCATTGCAACGTTGGAAGCCAAGAACGAATTTTCCGTCGTCTGCGAACCCATCAAAAGCAGGCTGCTTTGACCTTGTATGATGCCGCTTGACGGAGCAATCAAAGCCGCCGTGATCCCGGCCTCGCGAAAACTCTTTCGATCAAGTCCGTGGGCCCCAAACTCATCGGCGACTTTAAGTTCCGGCGTGATTTTGTCATTCCAATAACTCGCGCCCGTCTTGCCTTCGCCATGGTCGTGGTCAGATTCGCCGCCCGATTGATCGCTTGATTTAGCAGCCACCAAACCCGTATAGCCATCAATGAATCCGGCGTAAAGATGCTTGCCCTCTGCGTCGATCGTGCGAACACCGGCTGGAATTTTAAGATCCGTGCCGACCGCAACAATCCGACTGCCATCGATGATGACGGTTTCGATCTTCGCCTCCGCATTCGGATGACGATGAACCATTCCATTGACAATCGCCATTCCAGACGGGGAGTTGATGTGCAGCCCTTCTTGATGAACGGTCGAGCGTTGACTGTCGGATGTCCGAGTCGAATGGTTGTGTTCGTCTTGAGCAAGTCCGTGAGCGGCAATGCTAAGAAACAAACCTATGACGAGGCCAAGCCAAATTCCTCGATTTTGAGAACGGGCGAAACAAAGTTGCATTTCAAGTAGTTCCAGTGAAAGCTGTGTTTTCTTTACCAATTAACTATAACACGGCTTCATGGTGTAAACGAATCTGTGGTTCGAAGTCGTTACGATTGACGTTTCTATTGCCAACCCAAATTTTTCCGTTCATCGGAAACCAGCAGGGGCGTGAAACTCGCCCCGCAAACCTCAGTGTTAAAGATTCTGAAACTGGGTTACATTGCTAATCCTCGCCGAAAGATCAACAACCTATTGATCCTGGCAGATCGTCTCCACGATATCCAATCGCGGAGCGTTCGAGCTTCCCACCCACAATCTCCCCAATGGCACTTCACTCATGCGTCAATTAAGCACCCTGGTCACAGTGATGCTCCTCGCAGCGTTACCCAGTTCGTTGCCTGCGAACCTGGTCGACAATTTCGACAATGCGAACGGATTTTTTAGCACGTCATCTGGAAACGGGACGGCTCCCCCTTCAGCAACGGTAAATGGAGGCCTCGCCACTTTGCAAACCGAAGGCGTTGGCGGATCCCGACAAACGGTCGATTGGCGTTTTGGAGGCGTCAGCAACCTCAGCGCTGAAGATTTTCCAACTCTTGAATTTACAGTTGATAGCTTGTTGGCGAACACGGACGGATTCAAAATTTCGCTCTTGATCAGCGACGATACAACCGCTGCTACTGAAGTTCCTTTTTTCTTTGGCAATCTTTTTATCAGTCCCGGTAAATTTACGATCGACGCAGAGGAAGAGGCTTTCTTTTCTGGTTTCGACGTCGCATCCGCAGAATACGCGTTGCGTTTGGAGATCGTTTCCAACGACGAAGGTTCCAGTGGCGCAGGATTGGTTCTTACAAACATCACTGCTATCTCTGCCGTGCCAGAACCGAGCTCGCTGATCTCATTCGCGGTCGCACTGATCGGATTTGCCAAGCGACGTCGCTCATCAAATGTTTGCCAAGCGGTTTAGGCTCAACAACCGGTGTCGACGTAAAAGGAACCGCGACACGAAGATTTGCAACACGAAGACGTGATACTTGCCAATCTGTTTTTGCGCTCTTTCTTAACTTTTAAAAAAGCATCGAAGTTTACCTTGAACGAGAACCCGATTGACTGGCCTTCCAATTTTTCGGCAGCACGATCTGAGCTTTGCATTGAGGACAGACATGAGAGCGTTTCGCTCGGCGCTGGTCCTGAAACTGGTGCAAGAAGTTGAAAACCCAAAACGAAGGCTTACCTCGATCAAATTCTCCTGAGAAATCGCAACAAGGGCAATCAAATTTCATTTTGAATCCTGAAAGAGTGGCTGGAATGGCGTCGTTGGTGGTACGGCTACATGAAATCTACTCTCCGGCGATCCAACGTCTCGCCGTCGGCCACCAATACGATTCTATCCAGTCGTGACCAAGTGGTGCAATTCGTTCGACATCCCATTTTGCATCAGCCAATGTGAAGTACATAGAGTTGGCAGCGGGAACATTGCTCGAGTGAATAATTACGTGACAACAGGGTTGCACTTGGGATAAGAACTTGGCAACGTCTCGTCCGTCACCTGGATCTGGGTCGTCCTCATGATCTGTAAACAGGTCATGATCCAGGCAAATCAATGAAGGTGAACGATCAGTCTTTGCAAATCCCGCAATGAAATCTTGTGCCGTCCTCCAATGTTGCCATTCAACAGCACCTGCAAGCTTAGCCAGGATTGCATCGAATCGTTCCAAGCGATCGGATTCGTCCTCTAGCATTAACATTAAGAGGGGTCGCTTGATGGCCATTGCGATACGGCTCTCGAGAAAGGAATTGTGCGCACTAACTCATTTGTTTCGACGGCAGGCTGCGGGAATTTTAATTCGAACTTAAAGCCAGCAATAAATGTGTGCTGATACATTTTAGCAACTTCAAGCCGGCAGCCAAATTGCTCGATTGACCGGCCCCACCTTCTATGTACCGGCCTCCCCAGAACGATGAAGGAATTGTTTTCTGCCAAGCAGGGCACAAACCTTTCAGTTAATCCGCAACATCAAATTTCTCGGCGTCCAAAGAACAGCCAATCCGTTTGCTCAACATCGATCAGGTCATTCCAAACCGTGACTTGCTCGACCGTCACATCGACAAACACATTCCTCATTGCCGCCAGTAAAGGCGTGTCCGAGTCATAAGACCAAATTCCAATGATGCCACCGGGGCTCAAATGGGATTTGGCTCGCTGCAGCCCGGCTTCGGTATAGAACCCGCTACTCTCTTCGCCCAATACATCGGCTGGAGAATGATCAACATCAATCGCGATCAATTCAAACTGTTCGTCGTGCGTTTCTGCCGTCACGCGTTCGTAAATATCGCCTTGCGTGATTTTTAATCTGGATTCCGACATCAATTTTTCAGAAAGCGGCACTAGTCCATTTTGCATCCAGCCAATCACTTGTGGAAGAAACTCGACGACTTCCACCGAACAAACCTCGGGATCGTCTAACGCCGCTGAAGCCGTATACCCTAACCCCAACCCGCCAACCAGTATGCGGACTCCAGCATCTCCACTTGCGCCCGAAGTTGGTTGATTCTCTCTCTTAGCAAACAATCGCTTCAGCCCGAACGTTGAAAGCGCCCGTTCCGATTCGGTCAGATAGCTACTCATCAAAAATTCGTGATCGAGAGTCACTTCGGTGACATGAGTACCTGGCCGCGAGAGCAACTCGCGCCGCCGCAGACAAAGAACTCCCAAAGACGTTTCTTCGTATGCCAGAATCTCGATCGTCATCGAATACTTTCGCGAGTTCGCTTGGTGAATATCAGCTTGGCATCATAACGAGCAGGCTGGCAATTTGTTATGACCCAGGCTTGATCAAGCCGCTAAGTTCTAGTTTTGTAGATTTTGCCTATTGAGAACCGAGCGATTTTTTTGGTTGAGTCGGGTTTGCTAAATTGTGCGGTGTGTAGATCCGCGTGGCCCATGAAAAATTTGTCGGGTATAGCTCCGAAAG
>CAZPTT010000036.1:38291-42307 GCA_964589435.1 uncultured Pirellulaceae bacterium | reverse complement strand
AACGAGTGCCGATACAGCGGTTGTAAACCATGTCGTTCAGGCCTTCACTGCTGTGAACCGTGGCCGCGACGGGGCAAACGGTTTCGCAAGGAGCGTTTTCGCAGTGATGGCAAGCAACCGGTTGCTGAACAATGATCTCGTCATCGTCTTCGGCATCATCGGTGTACAGGTTGTTGCCAAAGTAACGGTCGATGCGAATCCAGTGCATCTCACGACCTCGCCAAACATCGTCTTTTCCGACGACCGGAACGTTGTTTTCTGATTGGCAAGCGACGACGCAAGAGTTGCAGCCAATGCACTTGTTCAAGTCGATCGACATGCCCCAGACATTGGTGTAGCTGGTCGGCGTGCCATCATTTTCAGTGTTCTTGTAGTCTTCACGTGAGCCCGGCGTGATGTCGAACAGCTCGTGGTGCATATGAAACGCTTCGGGCCAGGCCGCCTTGTGTCCGCCATGCCCACCTCCGCCATGTCCATGATCGCCTTCGTGCCCAGCTTCATCGTTGTGCCCGGTGTCCTCTTGAGGAACGTAAGCCACGTTGTTGATGATCGGCAATGCACCTAGCTTCGCGACGGCGTTTGTCTGCTTGGCAGCCGGCTTGGTTTCAGCGTGCTCGTCGTGATCGGATTCAAGCGGATGGTGGTCAAGAAATGATTTGTAGCTTTCGAATGATCCTTCGCGAATCAAACGGCTGCGATCGCTTTCGTTCTTGTTCTTGTTGCGGAACATTCGATCTTGGATTTCCTGTCGTCCAACTTCGTCAATCGACCAAGGCTCCTGAACGATCGCCAACTTGTAGTTGGTGCGAGACGGAATCACGGCGCTCTTCTTCAATCCGCTGGCAACATTCCAAGCTTCAACCGAACGAAGGCTGTTGACGTCTTGTCCGATCGAAGGAATGCCTTTGGCCTCGTCACCACCGACTCGACCGGCGGCTGTGCGGCCGTAACCGATTTCAATTCCGATCGAACCGTCGGCTTGACCAGGTTGGATGTTGATCGGGATTTTGATTTCTTTGCCGTCGACGATGACGGTCGCCAGCGTTGCCGAGTTACGGCTTTGCTTCAGCCCAAGTGCTTCGGCAGTTCGCGGGCTAACCGATGCGTAGTTGTCCCAAGCGACTTTTGTAAACAGGTTAGGCAGCTCTTGCATCCAACTGCTGTTGGCGAAGCGTCCGTCATAAACGGAAGAGCTTGGCGTGAAGACGATCTCGATCGACTCTCCATCCCACGGCTTCGACCAGCTATCATCGGCAGCGATGGCCGGTGCGGCTTGGGCAGATACCGTAGCTGGCTCGGCCATTGAGTTCTTAACGAAACCATCGTGAACGGCAGTTCGCCAATCGGATTCTTCCATGGCCACGGTTTCGCGAACGATGGCTTGGCCTTCGGTGACTTCCATTCCCATCAGCGAAGCCAGTGTTTCGATGTCCGACTTGCCGCCGAATAGTGGGTTGATCAACGGTTGGCCGATGCAGACGGAACCATCAAAAGCGAATCCGTCTTTCCAGACTTCTAGCGGATGAGCCATGTTGCTGACCCAACCACAAACGAGGCTGGTTTCGTTTTTCTCGCAACTGATGTGAATCGAGTTTTTCGCAGCCGACAGCAACTCGCCAAGCTTCAACGATCGCGGTGCGTCGTAAACTGGATTGCCACCGAGAATCACAACGGTTTCAACACCACCAGAGAGTTGGGCGGCGAAATCCTGAATCGACTCCATGGACGAACGGCCCGGATCAGGCAGATCGGAGAATTGAATGGACTTGCCGTTGTTGCCCAATTTTTCGTTGAGGCTGTGGGCCAACGCGTGGACTTCGGCAGGTTGGTATTCACCAACGATGATCGCACCGGCACCCTGATTGTCGACAAGGTCTTGCGCCATCGCGGCCAACAAACGTTGACGATACGGCAGGCTCTTGTCGACGGTTCCGCCAGGAGAAGCTGCCTCTATGGCCGCTGCCAATGAGGCCGCAAAGCCGGCGATTTTTGCACTTGGAACGGACAGTCGATGATCTGCTGCTCCGCCCGTTGTCGTGAACTGGCTTTCGACCGCATACAAGCGGCTCATCTTTTTGTGATCAGCATCGCGTCCTTTGGCGAACGAAATACTATTGGTGATCGCCGCAGGATCCATCAGCAAAGGATCGGCATCCAGAGAGACGATGACCTTGGCTTCATCTAATTTGAAGTGCGAACGAACGGCTTTGCCGAACGCCAGCTTCGAACCTGCTCGCGCGTTGTCGTCTGAGATCGGAGCGTAGGTCAACCAAGCACCACCACGCTTGGTGAACTCTTCTTGCAAACGCATGAGGCTTGGCGACGAAGTTGGCTGGGCCAGCACAACAACGTTGTTCAGGTTAGCGGCCGACAATGCCGGCTTGAAGGCGGACTCGATGGCTTCCCAAGTCGTCTCGGTAAACGTTTCGCCATCTTTCTTTAGTGGCTCACGCAAACGATCCGGATCGTAGAATTCAAGAATCCGAGCTTGAGTGAATGCTGACGATGCACCTAGCGAAGCCGGATGGTCTGGGTTGCCGTCAAGCTTAATTGGGCGACCGTCGTAGTTTGTCGAAACGATCGGTTGAGCGACGCCAGCGAAATCCAATAGCGTTGCGAATTTTTCAGGGATGCCGGGGATTCGATTTTGCGGACGAAAGGCAAACGGCGCGATCTTCTCTTCTTCATATCGGCAACCGACAGATCCGCCCAGCGCTAACGACGCACCCATGATTTGCAACCAGCGTCGGCGCGAAACGCCATCCTGATGATTGTCAGTCGCAGTTCCAAAATCGCGATCGATCGCTGATTCAAAATCTGGCGATCCTGCCAACTGATCCAGGTCAGTGACATCCATTTTATCTGTACGCGGTTTATTCATGTTATCGTTTGCTTCGAATGAAATTTGTTTGACAGTTGCCTGTCACGACAAGTTTTTCGTTGTCCTGATAGTGTTTCGTTGCGTCTGGTCGACCGACGGTCACTCAATTAGCGGTGGCAAGTCGAGCAACTGATGTTCGTGTTGACGCCGTTCTTCTCAGCCCACTCTTTGCCATACTCTTCCGGGTTTTCGATTTCCAAATCAAGTTGCGTGACCAGGTTTGGATCGCGAATGTGAGGCGTTGGATTGCGGTGACAGTCCAGGCACCACTTCATTGAAAGTGATTCGACCTGAGTGACGACTTCCATCGTGTCGATCCGGCCGTGACAAGAAACGCAGCTAACACCTTTGTTGATGTGAGCGCTGTGATTGAAGTACACAAAATCCGGCAGGTCGTGGACTCGCTCCCACATGACTGGATCGCCAGTTTCCAAACTGACGCGGATCGGTTCTAGCAGCGAACTCTCGTAATGCACGACCCCCAGATCGCGGCCTGTCATGCCGGCTTCGCCACCGGTAACTCGGTTCCCACCGTGGCAGTTTCCACATGTTGCGGAAGGAGGAATCGCCGCATGGCCAGCCTTCTCGACCGTGTTGTGGCAGTAGCGACAATCAAGCTTGAGTTGACCCGCGTGCAGTTTGTGGCTGAACGGAACCGGCTGTTTGGGCTGATGGCCAACATTAACGATGTCCGGGTGGATTGCGGCAAACAAGCAAGTCGCCAAGTATCCACCCACTGTTGCTCCGACCAAGACGAGCAAAATCGTAAATTTGTTAACCCAAGTCGGAAAATGAAACTCTTGCATTCAAATCACCCAGAGCAAGACAACTATCGAGCTTTGAAACTCGCAGAATTCGATTGAAAAGCGCTTTTCGCAGGAAGCCCAACCCTCGCCGCACGGAGTGCGAGAAATTCCGAGGTTCCCGTGTATTCAACTGCAGAATTTAAAACAAACTCACGAAAGGGTCGACGTGTAAAATCGTCACATACTTTTGGGGGGTGTGTTGTTCAGTCATGTTGGTTTTAGTTGCGCTATAAGATTGGAGGTTTAGGAAGCCAGGGATGCGAAGGAGCTGGCCAATTAGACTTAGTTCATGGTTTTGAAGTGGCATTTTGAGGATCGTTGAAAGTTTC
>CAZPTT010000036.1:20308-38191 GCA_964589435.1 uncultured Pirellulaceae bacterium | reverse complement strand
AATTAGACTTAGTTCATGGTTTTGAAGTGGCATTTTGAGGATCGTTGAAAGTTTCTATTCGGTTTTTGCTGGCTGCCCAGTTTTGCGATAGGCTTGTTTTGGGGCAAATTCCACTTCCACCGGTTTTGCGACAGACCATTCTTTTTCTCAGGAGGTGCGAGATGAGTTTCACCGTTTCGGTTTCGCGGACAGCATGTTCGGCGGCGACTGCTTTTTTACTGGCGACATTGGCGATCAATGGTTCCGTTTTTGCGCAGAACCAAAGTCAAAATTCAAGTCAGGGCAAGAGCTTCGACCCGTTTAGTCCATCGTCACAAAGTGTGGCTGTTTCAAATTCGTCCACGAATTCGTCCAATTTTGATCAGCCCTCGAAGCCTCCAGCAGCAGCATCAGATTCCAACGTAAAAAAATTCCGTTGGCGTAACGAGGATATTCGTAAAGCGCTCGAAGCAAAAACGGATCTGATCTATGACGATACTCCCTGGTCGGATGTGGCCGCGGAATTGGAAGAACGATTTCAATTTAATGTCGTGTTGCATCATACGGCCCGAGACGATTCGTTGACCGAGGATGAGCCTTTGACGGTAGATCTTCGCGGAATTCCTTTGAAGGCTGCACTTCGAATCGCGCTTGTTGAAAAGAACGCAACATTTCTCGTTCGTAACAATGTACTTCTGATCATTTCTCTGGACGATGCGGAAGACATTAGGTACTTCGAGAGTAGTTTCATTAACGTCCGTTCGTTGTTGGCTAAAATAAAAACGCTTGAACGAGATCGGATCGGAAAACCAAAACATTCTCGTCGCATGGTGCATGGAGCTTTAGTTCCAGTTGTCGGCGCAGGCAATGGTGGGGGAAAAGGCGGTGGTCTGTTTCGAGTCGGTGAGCAAGCGGCGGACGATTCGTCAAAACAAACAAAGAGCGTCTCGGAAAAAAGTGATCAACCTGAATTGATGTCACCAGATGATTTGATCTCGGCCGAGTCTCTGCTGTTAGAACTGGTACAGTCGACCGTCGACAATGAAAGCTGGTATGAAACAGGCCAAGGGTTGGGCACGATCGATATCGTTGGAGGTGTTGTTGTGATGAATACAACCGCTGAGACAACGGACGAGGTTCGTGAGTTCCTAAACGAGCTTGAAGTAAACATGACCGAAGATTGAATTCAATGCTTCCACAAATGACATCAATGCCATGTCTTTGACTTGCGATCTTTTCGCCAGTCAGACATGGCATTTTTAGTTAGCGCAGGCAGACCTTGAATCACATTTTGCTACCGCGACATCAAGTAGGTCAGGCAATTGTGTACCGGCTCCAAATGCTATTGCCTGACGCCCATTTGAAGCTCTGATTCGTTTAACGATTAGCCGGCAGGCGTCAGTGTTTTTGAATTACGAACGATTGGCCATCCGTCTTATGGTCAAGCTTTCTGATGACGCGTTATTCAATGAAACGTTTCGCTAACAGCTCGGAGAGCTGCGCGACAATGTCGCACGGTTCTCCGAACCGATTGCGTTTTTTGCTCCATTATTGTTAGGAGCTGAATTCATTGAACCGGATTGGGGTTAAACGTGAGCAAATTTTAGCTACTCGCGATTCAAGTAGAGTTGTCCTTGGCCCCTGAACCATTGTCTACCAAGGCTGTTTTGAAAATCAACGGTCATTCGGATTCCACTTTCATCACATCGATGGAACCGTCGGCGTAGCCCAAGACAACTTCCTTGGCATCAAGTGTGAACTCAATCGTGGTCGCGCGCGAGCGAAGAGGCATCTTTAAATCGATCTTGAATTGCCCCTTCTCGACGCGTCCGCCGATCAACTCGGATTTCCAATTTCGCCGAACCGTCGCCAGCCAAAACATTCCCGATGGGTGGACGGCAACTGTCTCAAAAGGGCCTTTGAAATCCGCCGTTGCCATTTGATTCAAATCTGGGATCCCCCGATTGCCAATCAGCTCGCGGATCTTCGCCAACCGAGATTTGGCTTCGACATTATCAACAGAAACCGAATCAAGCTGATCAAGAATCGCCTGTCCTCCACCAGCGAGAAGCATCGTCGCATTCTCACGCAACTCAAACTGCTGAGAGCTCAATTGACCAATCAAATATTCGAACTCTGCTTGTTTCACCGGCGGCGTTGGAGCCAGTCCGAGGGATGAAAATCCAATCAATTTTTTTCCGTTGGTCGCTACGATCAGGCCACCCTTCCCTGCAATCAGCTCCACACTAAAACTCTCCCAAGCCCGTTCGCGAATTTGTCGCGCACGATCCAATGACAGGATGCCGATCGATTGTTCGCTGTATCGGATTGCGAAGCGATCGTCCAACCAAGCCAATTTCGAATCCTCGACGGGAAAAGTCATCAGCGTGCGATTTTTGTTTGGTTTCTCTGGGTCAAATTCGATGACTTTTTGACGCTTGGAGTCGAGGCCAATCAGCTTCATTGGATTAGGCGAAATCGAGATCCCAGACAAAGTGCACTTTTGCAATTTGGGCTTGGCTTGGTCACTAGTCAGATCAACAAGAACATAGCTGTCAGAATATAAGACGACGATTCGGTCGCCGCTTCGGATCAAGTCGCTTGTTTCATCCGGATTCGTTTTGAACAAGTCTTGAAAGTCGCTTTCGAAAACGACTTCGCCCGTCTTTAAGTCTCGCCCGGTCAGAGCGGGTCGATCGCCAACGGAATAAGCAACGTTGTTATGAACGACCAATTTGGAAATTGGCTGCGACTGTTGGTAGGCATCGTCGTCCGGGTAAATCCTATTGCCAGCGAGATCCCAACCGCAGATCGCATTCTTCCCGGCACAAAAGACAGATTTGCGATCCTGGCCGAAATCAAATCCACCAATGTCGGGCATGTCGATTTCAAACTTCTTGACCTTGCCGCTTTCGCTGACAATCGAGATCAGCTGGTTGTTGCCACTGACCGCGATCAATTTCTCTTGGTTCAGAAAGCGAAGCCAACTGATTTCACTGGCGATATTGCTTCTTCGCCAAACCTGCTTCTGGGTGTTTAAATCCCAAAGCACCATGTCTCCACCGTAATCACAACCGACCAATTTTTGTTGATCGTCCGAAAGTTGAAGACAACAAACCCAAGTATCCAATCCTCTGAATTTTTGGGCTGGTTTTTCGGCATCAAATTTCCATACGCGGACTTCGCCATCACTGTTGCCGGTCGCGAATCCGGAACCATCGCCCAAGCATTTCAGCGCGGTGATGTCATCGCCATCGATTTGATACTGCGAGCTTGATTTTTCATCATCAAGTTTCCATCGAGTGGCGGTTCCACTCGCGTCACCGGTAACAAACGTTTCTCCGTCGGGACACATGTCGATTGAATAGACTGACGAATCGCAGGGGTATGATCGGACTAACTCGCCGGACTCCAGATCCCAACGAACGATGCGTTTGCCGTCACCGCCAGCGATGACAAATCGTTTGTCCGCCGTCAACGTGATGCAGTAGATCGTCTTGGCTTTTTCATCAACAAAGCGGCGAATCAATTCTTGCGATTCCAAGTTCCACAGACAAACCGTTCCGTCGGCCGCACAAGAAATGGCTTGGTTGTCGCCAACTAATCGGACGTTCTTGATTCGATCGGTGTGAGATTTGTCAGTCGGCCCGATAGTACGAACGAGACTGATTTTTGCGAGGTTGATATTTGCTGCAGCGTCGGAATACTGAGCGGATTTTTCAATTCGGTCGATTGTTCGAGTTTGGCAGGCCGCTTTGCCGGAAGCGTGCGGCAGCATCAAAACAACGATTGCGATGGCAGACATCGCAAACGGTTTTTTGGCAAGATAATTGATGGGACGATTCTCGAGGTCAGCGACGGGGATGGGACACAAGTTGCGTTGTGCTTTGTCCACCACAATTTAGATACCCAAATCAATCATGCTTCAACCGAATCCTTCAACAACGCTCCAGCTTTAAGGAGCGTTCTTTTTGAGTTTCCTTTGCAACGTGCGGCGAGGAATGTCCAGCCGTCTGGCCGCTTCAGATATATTCCCTCCCGAGTCAGCCAACACGCGTTGAATGTGTTCCCATTGAGCTTCCGCCAAAGATGGAGGCGGGAATTCAGGCGTCGGCGTCGTTCTCGATGTCTCATCGAACGCAGCAAGAACCTGGTCAGCATCGGCGGGCTTGGTGACGTAACCGACAGCGCCAAGTTTCACGGCTTCGACGGCATTGGTGATGCTGCCATAGCCAGTCAGAATGACGACTTTGGTTTCAGGCGAAATCGAACGCAGATCTCGCAGGATATCCAATCCGGAAAGACCTGGCATTTTCAGGTCTAGTACGGCTCGTTCCGGCTGGTGAAGTCGCGCCTGCTCCATCGCCTGCTCATGACCTTCGGATGCGAACACCGTCCAGCCTCGTTTGTCGAAAGCTTTTTCCAAACGATTCCGCAAAACGTCATCGTCATCACAAACAAGAATCGTGTTGGATTGATTCATGGCAAAACCACATTGGCTTGAAGTTGGCAGTTTCAATTTCGACTAGAAAGAAGACGAGTCAGGAGCGAGGAATTGGCGTCAAGTTGCGATCAGCAACTATTGTGACGGAAACGCAGCCAAACCACAATCATTGAAGCATGGTAGCCCGATGAGATAGTTTAGAAGTTGCACTCTTTTACAACTTTTGGAAGAACGTCATAGCAATTTATCTAGCCCAGCCTAACGGGCTCGGTACTTACGTTATTGAGGCTAAAGATGGCTGAAGGCCTGGCAGTTTAAAACATCGAAAGTTAGGGACCTCGGCCAACGCCACCGAATATCTCGGAGAGATTACAGCCATTAGCCGTGGGTTGAGTGAAACGACACCTACGGATCACGTTGGCATGACTTTTGACCCCGAAGGCGGTCACAGCTAGATTTGCTTCGACGCCCTCCGGGGTCGCCAAGAGGAGGACATCGTTACCGGGGGTGTTCACTGCGTTCAAACCCCCGGCTACAAGCTTCAATCCTTTCAGGATAAAAATTGATGGTGGTGTTCACCGAGAAGTGTCGAAAGTTATGCCGATTACCCAAGCCTTTGGCCCTATGAATTATTGGAAATCGAGGCCCCAGCCCTTCAGGTTGGGCTAGGCAAACGACCGGGGCTTCGCCCCTAAGCAAAAACACTTAACCATTTCCGACGGGAAGTTTGACGGTCACGCACGTTCCTGCGGTCGGCTGCGAGTCGAATTCGATTTCGCCTCCGATGCGATTGATGACGTTTTTGGCCAGAAAGACGCCCAGCCCCATGCCTTTGCCGGGTGGTTTGGTTGTGAAAAAGGGTTCGCTGACTCGATCCAATAACTCTGTTGTCATTCCTTCACCGCGATCACGGATGCGCCAACACCAAAAATCCTCGTCGCGCTCGATTTCAACCTTCACCGGCCGATCGGTTGGGTCGGCGTCGATCGCATTCTGAACCAGTCCTCTCAGTGCTTGGCTTAGACCATCAAGTGGAACGGCGATCAAAGAGCTTTCAAGTCCGTCAGCAATTTCTAGCTGAACTCGACCTCGCCCAATCAGGCCGTCTAGCGAAGCGGTCGCCAGTCGCTCGATTGTCACTGGCGTGATTGGCTCTCCGATCGCTTCACCTGCGTGGCTGGCCATACGGTCAATAATGTTGCGACACCGATCGAGTTGACTGCGGATTAGGTGAACGTCTTCGATGACATCTTCGGCACCAGGAAAGTTGGGTGGATGTTCTTCGAAAGCCTGCTCGACGTCGCGCGCCACAACCGCAATCGTGCTCAACGGTGTCGCCAGCTCATGGGCGGTACCGGCAGCGAGCGTCCCGAGGGCTTCCAGTTTCTCGCCGCGCGCCTGTAGCACCTGGGCTCGTTGCACCTGCAGTTGTTGTTCTTGAATTTCCCCGGTCAAACGCGTCATGAAGTACACTATCACGCTTGAGCAAGTCGCGAATGCGACCAGCATGCCGGCATGTTGAACTGTGAACCCACCGAGTTCCTGAATCGTTGGCAAGCCCAGATCTAGCGGCTCCATGGAGTTATGGGCAAAGAGCAAGCCGCTGAAACAAACGATCGTCAGAACGTTAATCGCCCAAGCCCAATTGCGGTTCAAGGTAACAGCGCAGAGGCTTAGGTTGACGAAAAAGAACAGCGAAAAAGGATTGTTGGGGCCACCAGTGGCAAATAGTAGAGTGGTCAGCGATAGCATGTCCATGACTAAAACTAGCCCCAGAACCAGGTCCCACGGAAGCTTTTCTTGAGCCGTAATTTTTTGCCAACGTGCGAAACTGAATGTCAGAAATAGATTCGAAATGGCGGTCAAGGAAATGACGATTGCGATCGCCCAAAACATGGGAATTCGCATTTTGAAAACGATCATCACGCCCGCGATTGTCAGCAGTTGGCCCACAACGGCGACCCAGCGAAGTTTGATGAGCCATGACGCGTTGAGGATAAAACGATTTGAGAGTGGACGCATGGATTGGCGCTGGGTTGGCTGGATATTCTAAATTCGGCTGACTCCTGTTTATGTTACCATGCTGATGAAAACGAGCTTGAGTTTCCACGTCACCAAAACAAACAACTATGAACACTTTGACGACCCCCAACGAAAATCCGCAGATGAGTGAATCGACGAGCAATCCCTACAACTCGTCGAGCAGTCAATCGACGGCGCTTGGCAAATCACCCAGGCTAAGCCACCGTGGGCTGACGGCGACTTTGATCTTCATGTGCTTGGTTCCTGTGGCCACGATCTTGGCCATGTGGCAATTTTTGCCGCCGGTCTTTGAAGGAACGCTGGAAGCCGAAGTTTCCGCAGAGGGTTTGCCGACGGCTGAATTTTATTCCGTTGACTATTACAAGCGCCCCCCATTCGAAGGCGGAGTCCTGTTGATTCACAACGCCAGCGATCAAGATTGGACGCATCTCAATATTCAGGTCAACACCCACTATCAAATCTACGACATCGAACCGATCCCGGCTCGCACCACAGTACGGTTCAATCTCGATCGTTTTCTCAGCCGAACCGGGGCTCGATTTAGTCTGCAATACAACGAACTGAGAACCGTCCGAATTTATGCTCGGCGACCCACCAAAGATCGCGCTACTTATTTTCACGAGTTCGACACCCACCAAGAGTATTGAAATCAGATACGGCTTGAGGCGTCCAGGAAGGCCTTATGCTAAATCTAATTCGGATGACAAATCGGGCGTCCCCAACGACCTGTCCGGTAAATTCGTTTACAGGGCTCGATTAGGCCGAAATTGAATTTCGCTCCCCACAACCCGAACTTTGAGCGACTCGTATTGCAAAAAACTCGTCGAAAGATAAAAAAATGGTTGCCCCGCCAATATTGATACGGAACAATTTTGGTAGGTATTCTGGAACGGCATTATTGCTTCACATTTAATTGGGCAGAATCAACGTGGCCAAGATTCTGGTAGTGGAAGATTCATCGGTTGACCGCCATCTCGTTGGCAGTCTGCTGTCTCGACAATCCGATTGGAATGTCGACTTCGCGACCGATGGGCGTCACGCTCTTAACCGCCTTGAAGAAGGGTCCCCAAATTTTGTGTCGCCGGATGTGATCGTAACGGATCTCCGAATGCCAGAGGTTGATGGACTGGAATTGGTTCGTGCCCTTCGGGTGTCGCACCCCCAAGTTCCGGTTGTGTTGATCACGTCGTTTGGAAGCGAGCAGATTGCCATTGAAGCTCTTCGAGCGGGGGCAACGAACTTTTCTCCAAAGAGTTCATTGCATACCGATCTTGTTCGAACGGTTGGGCAAGTTCTTGATTTGGCAAAACGCATGAAGTACGACCAGAGTCCCGGTATCCATCCAAGTTCTAAACAAGTCGCGTTCGTTCTGGAAAATGAACTTAGTTTGATCGGGCCGACGATCGAACACTTGCAAGAGAATCTTCCAAGCTGGTCAGATCGTGACCGTTTGCAAATCGGCATGGCGTTAGATGAGGCTTTGGTCAACGCGATGCATCACGGCAATCTAGAGGTTGAATCAAGTTTGCGTGAAGGTGAAGACGATCAAAAATACTATGACTTGATTCGTGATCGAAAGAATAGTGCTCCGTTTTGTCATCGCCGAGTGCGCGTGGAAGCAGAATTTTCCGACCAACATGTCTGCGTCCAGATTTCAGATGACGGCCCCGGCTTTGACCCCAGCGTTGTGCCTGATCCAACGGCGGAAGAAAATTTGCATCGGGCCAGTGGTCGCGGGCTGTTCTTAATTAAGTCATTTATGGATCAAGTCGCCTACAACAAGGTTGGCAATCAGATCACCATGACGAAGCTTCGCGAGAAGGAAGCCGCAGTTCAAAAAGCGGCTGTTGAGAGTTAGGCTGAACACTGCGACACTGTGAAGCTGAATCTGTTTTGGCCGGTTTCTTCTCTCGGTTTCTTCTCTCGGTTTCATTTCTGCGATGGCGAACCTTCACTTTTTGAATTGGTTCGTGCGACATTAGTTCGGTGAGAAACCACCTTCGAAGTTTTTCGATAGGTCTGGTGGTGGTTGCTCACTTTCTGTTCCTTCCGGAATTGCCAACGATTTAGTTGAGCTTCGCCCGACTTAGAGAAGCTCTCCGCATTTCAATCTATAGATTATTTGAATGATAAAAAAGAAATTTATCTAGTTTAACTATTCGTGGTTTTGGCGGATAGTTCTTGAGACAGATAAGGCGGAGGCAAACTTAGTCCCCGCTGGTCTTTACTCAAATCTTGTAAATCTTGGAGGTTGAGATGAACATTCTGTTACTAGACGGCCAAGGAATTCTGTGCGAGAAGCAAGAAGCGTACGCCAAAAATCGTTTGTTTTATTCGTTGTCAAGATTCGATCACCGCGTCAATGGTGCGACCATTCACTTCTCAGTTGATGAAAATTGTGAACAGGTGAAGTGCACGATCAATGTCAGTGTGGAAGGAGCGGGAATTGTCTCTGTATCGCGAACCAATGTTTCATCCCGCGAAGTGTTGAGTCTCGCAGTGGATGCAATCGAGCCTAAAGTCGCCTGTCGAGTTGATTGGAGGATGTGGTTCAACGCTGACATGCTCGCCACCAGAGTTCTTTCGATAACCCAGCCGTTGAAATGGGCATTCGGATTCGACGGTCTTTTTTCGCGTTGGCCGGCGGAACAAGCCCGAGGTTCGAACGGATTCCGCCGCAATCAACCGAAGCCAATCAATCACGCGCAGTGAGTTTTCAGTTCAGGTTATCTGGCACTTTTTCGGCACGACGATTTTTCCATCGGCGAGAGTAGTTTGCTCTGCGAGCTATCGAAGCCAATGCGATATCAGTTCAAGTGAACAGATTGCTGAAGATAGTCTCTTATTACCTAGACGATCAATCCGAACAATCTTTGGTTTTATTATTTAGTTGGAGAACACGATGCGAATCACAGTTATCAACAAGCAGAATCAGATCAGTCGCTTAGCGATTGAACAGGCGAAATCCAAAATTCAGACTGCATTCTCAAAGTTCGGCAACCACATCACCTCAATCGAATGTTTCGTCGAAGATATCAACGGCCCCAAGGGAGGGGTCGACAAGAAGTGTCAGATCGTTGTGAATCTTCGGCGTCTGGGAGCGGTGGTCGTGTCCGAAGAGAAAGCAACGTTTTCAAAAGCAATCTCGCGAGCGGTCAGTCGGGCTCGGCAAGCCGTAAGCAAGAATGTCCAACGCCGCTTGATTCGCAAGTCGAAACGAATTGCAAAAATCCAGTTTGGATTGCAAAGCTAATTGAAAAATAGCGCAGATTGATTTTCGGGCGGTGGGACTTGCACCAGTTCCTTGCTGGCGTGGATTGACAAAGATCCATGACGGCCTGCCCGAAAATCTTTAATCGGGAAAGGGTGTCGCCCGGCCTGGTTCATGGCTCGTTTTCGTCTTGCTGGATGATAAAGCGTGTTTTCTAAAGTCGTACGAAACAATCGAACTTCTTGTTGAGTCGTGAACAGTGTCTTCAGAACCCTTACCGTTTTGAGAATGCTTCATCTTTTTGACCACACTTGTGTACTAGTAAGCGGGTTTGGCGATGACGATAGAGCCCCTGAAAGAGCGAGAGCTTTTACTCAATTCACTTCGACAGCAAATAGAAGCCGAAGCAGGCAAGCGGTTGATCCAGCTCAAATTGGAATTCCGAGACAATCATATTTTTGTTTTCGCATCTGCTGACTGCTACTACGATGCTCAGTTGGCCTTGCTGGCGATACAGGAATTCATGATTGAAAAACCGCAGATTCAGCCGATCGAAATTGTTTTTGAAATCGACGGTAACGTCATGGGGATGCCCAGTTGAGAGTTGCTGGAGCAGCTTGTCCGGGTTGAGAACCGATTTGAATCGACAGCTATCTGAGTAGACATGGTTTTACTTCGTCCTCGATCGCTTTTTCAATAGACGGTACGAGACGACGACGACCGTCGCCAAAATCAATGGTGTAGCAATCGGCCAAACCATCTGGCTTCCGACAGGAAATATTTGACTGATTCTCGGGCGAAAAAGTAGAAAACAGGTAAACGCTGCGAAGCACGCAAGGAATAGAGCTCCTTCCCAACGCACAAGCTTGTGTTCGGTCGCGAAAATGGGCAGGCATGCGATCGAAGCGATGACCATGACTGGAATGTCAAATTCAAAAGCATCCTTCGGCACTTCGATTTTCGTTGACAGTACTGCAGTGATTCCACTGACTAATAGTAAGTTCGCAATGTTGCTTCCAATCACGCTGCCGACAGCCATCTCCGGATAGCCTCGCCTCGCTGCCAGCAACGATGTGACAATTTCGGGCGATGAACTGCCAATGGCGACAATGGTTAAGCCAATCACCAGCTCACTAACACCGAACGTGGCGGCAAGCCCCGTCGCGCCTTTCACCATCCAGCCCGCGCCGAACCACAGCATGGCAACTCCAAACAGGATGAAGATTGCACTACGCAAGAAATTGGGTTTAACCTCATTGTTGTCTTCTTGTTGAATCGCCGAATCCGGTTCTTTGCTGGCCGACACAAATTGCCAAACCAGAAAGCACGCCATGCCAGTGAGCAACAGTACTCCATCGGCCCGAGTTAGATGGCCGTCTGAAACCAAGGCAAGGAACAAAAACGTGACGCCAATCATAACGGGAACTTCCCGCTGAATAATCTTTCGATCAATCACGATCGGGATGACGAGTGCGGTCAAACCAAGTATCAAAAGTACGTTGGCGACATTACTACCAATGATGTTACCCAATGCAATTTCTGGTTTGGTTTGCAACGCAGCGTCGACGCAGATTGCCGTTTCTGGGGCACTGGTGCCCAAGGAAACGATGGTAAGTCCGATCATCAGCCGGGTCATGCCAAACGATTCCGCGACCTTGGTCGCTCCACGAAGCAATAAATCTCCTCCGGCAAGCAGCGTGGCAAGACCGACAATGACAAGTCCGAGTTCAAGCACGTTTAGCTCTTTAGGTTTCGAGGTGAGTGTTGCATAGAGAAGCCAATGGGCGAAATCAATGGGCGAAATCAATGGGCGAAATCAATGAGTTATCGCGGCGCTAACTCAAAACACCATGCGAAATGGCCGGCACCCTAGAAGAAGTAGAGCAAGCGATTAATGTTCGAACAATCCAGCTTTCCTGTTCATTATTTTTTTCTTTTATTGGATTGGTTTTATCTATCGAGCATTGTTCTTGCCCCTAGCTTTTTGGAGAAAACTGGAAGTAGGCAACCAAGGATCGCCTGTTTGTTTTGATGGTAACGTGATTTTAGTTCCAAACAGCCAACTGTTTTTTGATTTAGCGATCGTTGCAGCAACGCCAGCGCTTGAGAATTAAATCCAAAACGACATAATCAAAAACCAATTTAGTTACACCGCTATTCTCCATTTGGATAACACGATTGATGGGCTACGATTTCAAGAATCTCAAGGGTGATCTTAGCGGAGGAATTGTCGCCGGAATTATTGCTTTGCCATTGGCTTTGGCGTTTGGAGTCCAGTCAGGACTTGGTGCGGCCGCCGGGCTTTACGGGGCAATCGCAGTCGGAGTGTTTGCAGCTTTGTTCGGAGGAACCGCTACCCAAGCTTCCGGCCCGACGGGTCCCATGACGGTTGTTTCAGCAGCGATTGTAATGTTTGCGATTGAATCGGCAGGAAGCATCGAAGAAGGACTTGGCATTGTGCTGATGTGTTTTCTTGCCGGCGGCTTGTTTCAAATTGCGTTGGGGCTAATGGGAGTTGGAAGATACATTCGCTATTTTCCTTATCCCGTCGTCTCGGGGTTCATGAGTGGAGTTGGGCTAATCATTGTCTTTCTTCAGCTTTGGCCCCTGATGGGAAGTGCGTCACCAAAATCAACACTAAAAGTGTTCACGCATATCAGTGAGCCGTTGGCTGCGATCAATTGGGCAGCAATTGCGTTGGGCGTCGTGACATTGGTCGTCAATTACACGTTTCCTTTGCTCACTAAGAAAGTCCCCTCGGTATTGGTTGCGTTGTTAGTCGGCACGGGTGCGGCGTTGGCACTCGGCCTTGATGTTCCAGTGATTGGTGACATTCCGACTGGATTTCCTCCGATTAGAATCGGCGAGTTGCTGACGGTGTCTCCGAAGCATTATGTCTTCATCATCCAATCGGGAATCACCCTCGCGTTGCTCGGCTCGATTGATTCATTATTGACCTCCGTAATCGCTGACAACATTACCAAGGATCGGCACGACAGTAAGCGAGAGTTAATTGGTCAAGGAATTGGCAATGTCGTGGCTGCTCTTTTCGGTGGCATTCCTGGAGCTGGAGCGACCAAGGGCACCGTTGTTGCAATCAAGTCAGGGGCGAAGACGCGGCTGTCGGGCGTGACTCATGGCCTGTTTCAGTTGGTCGCGCTGTTGGGGCTAGGCACGCTCGTATCCTATATTCCACTTTGCGTGTTGGCCGGGCTTTTGATCTCTGTTGGCGTTGCGATCATCGACTACAAAGGCTTCAAGCATCTACTTGACGTGCCTCGCGCCGATGCGGTCGTAATGATCGTGGTGCTTGTTTGGACGGTTTTCGGAAATCTGATTCACGCCGTAGCTGCTGGCGTGGTGCTGGCCAGTGTCCTGTTTATGAAACAGGCAAGCGATCTTGCCGAAGCGGAGACTACGTTGACATCCCTAGATCCCGAACCGGTTTGGGATGATGAGTCGACAATTGCTGAAGACGCTTCAAGCGAAGTTTATATCAAGCATTTGTATGGCCCATTGTTTTTCGGATTCAGTTCCGGTTTTCGAGCCATGACCGATGAGTTGCCCGACGACGCGAAGACATTGATTGTGCGGATGGAAAGAGTTCCGTATATCGACCAGTCGGGGCTTTACGCGCTTGAGGACACGATTCACAAGCTGTCAAAAGAAGGCAAAACAATCGGGCTCAGCGGGCTTCAAGCTCAGCCTGCTGACATGCTTCGGCGAATAGAACTGATTCCGAATCTGGTGCCCGAAGAGTTTGTATTCGAGACATTTAGTGACTGCAAGGATTGGCTTGCGGAGACAAAGACAGAATCGGCATCGCATTGATTGACCCTTGAAAAGTATTTCATTCAACGTTCTATCTCGCTTACAACCTGTGGAAGCAGGGATTCGTGTGAGTCGCTCACTTTTTGAGCAATGTTCGTTACCTTTCGCGTTGTGTAAATCGGGCTGATTTGATAAAAAGCCCGGCTTAATTGAACGTCAAAAAAACACCCACAGCCTGGCTCTGCTCTATGAACTCATCACATTCAACCGGTGGACGAAAATACATTTCCCTCCTGCAGGATTTCTCGATCCCATTGCTGGCGGGCGTCGTGGTCGCGCTTTTCGTTGCCAATATGAACCCTGAGCGATACGACCAGATTGTTCATGGCACCTACTCATTCTTTACCGGCGAAGAGTACCACGGCCACTCGGCAGGGCATGATGATCACGGAGATCATGGTGCTGATGAACACGGCGCTGATGATCACGCTGCCGATGATCATGTTGATGACGCCAACCACGGTGCCACGATGTCGGCTGCCGACCCCCACGAATCCGAAGCTTGGTGGAAACACTACGCGTCGATGCACTTTTTGATCAACGATGTTTTCATGGTGATCTTTTTTGGGATCGCCGCCAAAGAAATCACCGAATCATGTTTGCCCGGTGGTGCGCTCAATCCTCCATCGAAAGCGATCAATCCATTACTGGGTACGATCGGTGGCGTGCTCGGTCCAGTCGGATTTTACTTTTTACTCAACGCGACGATGGGACAGGAGATTTGGCATAACGGCTGGGGGATACCAACGGCAACCGATATCGCGCTCGCCTGGCTGATTGCCCGGCTGGTGTTTGGTGATGGTCACCCGGCGATTGCTTTTCTGCTGTTGTTGGCTGTCGCCGATGATGGAATCGGATTGGGAATCATTGCGATCTTTTACCCCGATCCTTCTCATCCAACGGAATGGCTCAAAGCGCTCTGGATCTTGCCGGCGATGGCGATTGCTTATGGGTTGCGCAGAATGGACGTAAAACCATGGTGGCCATACATCTTGATTGGTGGCGGATTGAGTTGGTGGGGATTGTTCAGTGCTCATCTGCACCCAGCATTGGCACTCGTACCAATCGTTCCCCTGTTGCCCGGCCCGAAGCGTGATGAAGGATTGTTCCGCGACGACATCACGACCGAAGAACACGATACGTTGAATAACTTCGAACACGACACCAAACTGTTCGTTGATTTCGGATTGTTCTTTTTTGCCTTCGCCAATGCGGGTGTGCCCTTCTCGAACGTCAACAATTTGACGTGGATCGTATTTCTCTCGCTATTGGTCGGCAAGACTGCGGGCATTTTCTTCTTCTCATATGTCGGAAAGCTGATGGGTTTCCCACTACCGACCGGGATGAATGTCAGGCATCTCGTTGTCGCCGGAGTGGTGGCCGGATTGGGGCTGACCGTCGCGCTCTTCGTGGCAGGTCAAGCATTCAAGGTTGATATCCCATCGCAAGGCGCGGCAAAAATGGGTGCCTTGTTCTCGGCGGCAATTGCTGTGATTGCGATCGTGCTCGGCAAGATTCTCGGCGTCAAAGATGGGGCGACCGGAGCTTAACGAGGGTTTTGTGGTGAGCTTTCAGTTCGTTACGAAGAGCGTGAGTAAAGAATTGTTCTTGTGTGCCCGCAAGGGTGCCACTGGCTTTGCCAGTGCATGGTTTCAGCGTGATCAGCAAAGAGCAAACGAAAGGTGGAGTGGAAGAGCATAGCTGTTCCCAGTGCTAGGAAAAACGACTGGCAGAGCCAGTGCCACCCAGTCGCTATCAAGGAGCGTCAGCGACGATGATACGGCAACGCACGATCCTATCACTCAAACTGAAGTTGCCGCAACTGCGCTACACTTGTTACGGCCTGCTTTCTTACGATCCGCCATTTGTCGATGGATAGCGATGCGGATTTTGAAAACGCTCAGTTTGAGTAGCTAACCTGCGTGCTCACCACTGTTAGTTCGCGATGGGTGTACGGAATGGGTTCGAATCTTCCTCCGGATTTCGCAATAAGTCATTGTCGATTGGCTCGCCAGAGTTTCTTGCTCTGTCATCATTTTGCGAGGACCCACCTCGATCAACGAATACGGCGACTACGATCAGGGCCAGCCCTAACAGATTGATACATGCCGTGATGATGTTGCCCAGCCCGATATAGAATGGCAATTCGCTGGTCGCAAACGTTCCGGACATGATCACATTTGAGACGAGGTTGAGAATGTATGCGGCAATCTTAAAGAAGATTCCAAGTAAGAGGAAATTTGATGCTCGTCGAGACTTTGAACGCATCACCAATGCGTAAATACTTGCCGCCAGCAACGCCATGATTCCAATTAAAACTGGCACGGCAAACAAAAGGCTTAATGAAAAGGAAGAATTCATAATGCTAATAACGCCGTTTTGTTGGAGTTGAAATTTGGTAACGCGGATGGAACACCAAGGTGATTTGGCTGAGCAGCTCGACGGATCACCGAGTTTACATGGCCACGCTCAATAGATTCAGGTGTTTTTTACTCAATCCGGCTGGATCAAACATTTTTCAGCCCCTAACATTAGAGAGGATCTGAATGAGCCATTGGCTATCACCACACAGCAGCGATGCAGCTATTTAGCGCCAAGTGTTCCGTAGGCGCCATGGGATGTTCTGTTGGCGCCAAGCGATTGACTTGAGTCGACGGCTCAACACACACCAGATTACGTTGGAATCCCTAATGGGCGAGTTTCCATTTGCTTACGAACGAATTGCGGCGACGACATGGGCTTACATGTCATCGTTGTTGATGCTTGCGCTGTTCTTCAAGTTCAACCGTTTCTGGAGTGTCCGTAATTTTGATTTGTTGTTGATCATCATGTTGGCTCCAGGTTTGCTGATGATCGAAGGCGGTAGCATCTGGTTGAAAAGCTATGAAGCCAACCGTCGTCCAGCCGCCGCGCAGCAAGAGAACGTTCAACCTGCACTGGCGGACGACGCGACCAAGAAGAAGCCGGAGAATCAAGAAGCAGATTCGTTGACGGGGGAGTCGCCCACCAATCCTCTCGCTGCGGGAAGCCAGTCATTAGAGGCAAATGATTCGGTTGTGAGTACTTCGGCCGCTACTGGCAAGTCTGACAGAATTCCCGTCAATGACGCGGGAGAACTCGATCTCGACCCGCAAGTGGAATCACCCGTCGCCTCGCAACTCAGTTTACCGGGATATACGATTCAGCGGATGGGATACTACTGGTTGTTATTTGTGGCGGCTGTTTTCTTGGTGCGAATGCTGCTTGATCCCCGTTTGGTTCGCAAGCCGATTCTTGACCCCAATCTTTCGATTGGTGGGTTAGTTTTCTTTGGTCTTAGCCTGATGGTCTTTCTGTTCGCCAACATCGTCACATCGGAGCCGACGATCGAAGACGTTCGTGGAGCCCGTGACGCTGTCAAGCTATTGCAACGCGAAGCCGCACAAGACGTCGACACTGCACAATTAAAACGACGTGGCCCGGGCTATCGATTGTTTAACCTGTTGCCGATCATTCCATCCTTTAATAACGGTGGCGAGATCATGAAGACCGACGCGGATGAAGTGGGGCAAATGAGCCGCTACGTGATTGCCGCGAAATCGCTGGCGATTGCCAGCCAAGTTCTTATCGTGTTGGGTTTGGTGCTTTTCTGTTACTACCACTATGGCAATTTTAATGTTGGAGTCGGCATCGCAACGATCTATCTGATCTTGCCCTACACTGCGATTTATACGGGACACGTTCTGCACACATTGCCGGCGGCGTTGATGATTTGGGCGTTGGTCAGTTTTCGCAAGCCACTTTGGTCTGGTGTTTTGATCGGGTTGGCGACGGGCGTTTCCTACTACGCGATTTTTCTGTTGCCGCTGTGGGTCAGCTTTTATTGGCTACGTGGCGTGCGTCGATTCTTGATCGGAGTATTGGTTTCGCTCAGCGTCTGCATTTTAGGTTTGGCTTTTACTTCAACCAACACCATGGATTTTGTCCATCAAGTCCAAGCGATGTTTGGATTTTGGAGTCCATTAACCCAAGGCCTCGAAGGAATTTGGGCCCTCGGTTGGAACCAGTGGTACCGCATGCCATTGCTGGTCGCATTCATCACGCTCGCCGTTTCGTTCGTTGCTTGGCCGGCGGAAAAGAACCTCGGCACCTTGGTTAGTTACTCGGGTGCAATCATGTTGGCCGTTCAGTTCTGGCATGGATTCGGTGGCGGGCTTTACATGGCCTGGTATCTTCCGATGGTATTGTTGGCTTTCTTTCGGCCGAACCTCAATGGTCGTATCGCGTTGACGGAACTGGTCGAAAGCAATTGGCGTACCGGTACTGAAGACGATGACCAATTGATTTCAGCCGCCTGATTTCTGCCGCCTGATTTCTACGGCTTGACCTTAGCGAT
>CAZPTT010000036.1:0-20208 GCA_964589435.1 uncultured Pirellulaceae bacterium | reverse complement strand
TGATTTCAGCCGCCTGATTTCTGCCGCCTGATTTCTACGGCTTGACCTTAGCGATTCGCGATCGACAAATCGTCTGGCAAGCTGTGCCGAACGATTCGAATTGGTTGACTGCTCCGATCGTAAGACCAGAATTTGCCGCTGATTTGCTTCTCGGTGGCACCCTTCTGACTCAATGGCTCTTTTGGGAACACGACCAGTTGCTCAGCGGCCTCTTTGCGTACCGGCCAACTGGAAAAATCGGCCACGCCAAGATTCATTGCTTACCCGATTCGTACTTTGCCGATTAGAACAAAAGAGTAACCGGTTCAGTCAATTTCCTGGGGGCAATATGCTTCGAACTTTCAAAACGTCGTTGTTGGCTGTGGTGATTGTCGCTGGAATTTGGGCGCTGCTGAATCGGGACAAGATCCAGAATCCTACCGATATCGCATCGGTTATTCGGACTCAATGGCAGCAACTTTGGCCTGCCTCCGCGGATGCTCCGCTCACTTCACAAATGTCGAGTGTTCAAGCATCAGTTGGTTCAAGTCCGTTTCAATTAGCTGGAAGCCGACAACCGACCAGTGCGGCAACTCGACTTCCGATCGCTCAAAACGGGCAACCAATCATTCGCATTGCCTCGTTTAAGCTCAATGGATTCGGTACCAGTCGAAATAGCACGCGACATTTGCCAATACTCACTGATATTTGCAAACGTTACGATGCGATTGCCTTGCAGGGTGTGGATGGTAGCGATGACGCTTGGCTGAATTTATTGGCTGAGTCGCTGAACAAAGTTGGGACGTCGTTCGATTTTTACTTCATCAGTGACATGGCCAATTCGCAGGACAAGCAGACTCAGTCGGCGATTCTTTTCAATCGAGCCACCTTGGAGTTGGATCATTTGCATTGGTACACGGTCAACGATCCGGACGATTTGCTTCGCCGCGAACCGTTGGTGGGCTGGTTCCGAACACGAACTCCCAACCCGGATGACGCGTTTACATTTACTCTGGCCAATATCGAATTGAATTCTTCTCGGCCTGATTTGGAGTTGGCCTATTTGGCAGATTTATATCGTGCGATTCGAGATGATGGGCGTGGTGAAGATGATGTTATCGTGGCTGGCGATTTCAATTCGGGTGATCGTGGTCTAGAGCCGATTCACAAACGGTCTGGTTTGACTTGGGTGATCTCCAATACGCCGACGGATGTCCGCAACAAGACGCAATACGACAATTTGGTCTTCAGTGAGCAGGCGACGATCGAGTTTACCGGGCGCGGCGGCGTTTTTGATTTCATGCGGAAGTACAATCTAACGCTCGAAGAAGCCGAGTCATTGTCTTCAAGAATGCCGGTCTGGGCGGCGTTCTCGATTTACGAAGGAACAGTTGGGGCGAGGCGTTAAAGCGTTGAGAAATCTAGGTCGCCGAGTGTCCGAGGATTGCCATGCGGAGCCGCAAAGGCGCTGAGGGTCTGGGGTCGAAATTTCGTGGGCATGCTCACGAAAGTAGCTAACGAGGAACATGGAACCGATTAAGACGAGTCAATCCATTGATCTCAGCTGAGTGACCAAGCCAATTTGACTTGTTGATACCTCGACCGACAATAGCAGCATGACTCCTCAATCGCATCGTCAGCGGATTCACCATTTCTAAATGAACATTTATTGCATTCACTGCGGAGAAGCTTTTTCGATTACGAAAGAGCAGTTGGGCAAGCGAGGCAAATGCCCGCACTGCCGAGCGACCGTCGTGCTGCCCAAATCGAATCTGCAATACGGTCACAAAGACCGTCAGACCGATGCGCCATCGCGCTGGATGGAAAACTCATTGTGTGCGATGAGTACGGTTATCCTCCACTTACTTGTGTTGGTTTTGCTGGCGATGATTCCTTGGGGTGAATTTTCTACCGGTGAGGGTGGCGAAGGCGATCAAATATTGATCGGGCAATTGTCGCGTGAGCAATTGATTGATAACCCGGTCGACCAACTGCAAGCCGTCGAGATGGAGCATCCAACTGAATCGCGAGAAATGGAGTTGCTCGAGAACCAAGTTGACTCGCCTGCCTCGTTGGATCCGCTGGCCGAAACGGAATTCGATTTGATGTTGGGTGCTCCCGGAGGAGGAGCGCGCCAGTCATTCGAAATCCAATCACTGAATGACTCAACCATTCTAGCTGGAGGAAGCGAGGACTTTGGAAAAATGATATCTCGCTTGGACAAAGACGGCTTGGATATCGTGATCGTCTTTGACAGTACCGGAAGCATGCAAGGCGAGATTGACGAAGTCAAAAGTAAGATTCAGCGCATCGGCAATGCGTTGCAGCGAATGATTCAGAAAACCAGAATCAGCGTTTGTACTTATCGTGATCAAAAGGACGCCTATGTTGTCAAAGGCATTCCGCTCACTCACGATCTCGGTCAAATCGTCACGTACTTGGGCACTGTCTCAGCTGGCGGTGGCGGCGACACGCCAGAGGCAGTCGACGAGGGGCTTCGTTGGTCGATCGAAAAAAACAGGTTTCGTCGCAGCGCCCGAAAAGTGATACTTTTATTCGGCGATGCTCCTCCTCATACCCGTCGCAATATTGCCTGTCAAAGATGGGCTTCTGAGTTTCGCAACAAACAACGAGGTATCGTCAGCACTGTGACGTGCCGTAGCGAACGCAAGCTCGAAGAGTTTGAGGCGATTGCACGTATCGGCGGCGGCGAGTCATTCTTGACTCGAAACGAACGAGAGATCATGAAGCAGTTGATGGTACTGGTTTTCGGATCGCAACATCGCAACAAGGTCTTGGAAGCCTTCGATCTGATCGAGAATTAAGGCGAGCTGGAAGGGTGCTGACAGCGTCCACCAGTTGAGACCGACACGCAGCGTGCTTTCGCGTATTAATCCCTTAGCGGACGTCGTCAAGACTTTAGTTTTCAACCATTCAGCCGCGATTTCTAACGTAGAGCCTTTTCATAGCTCTTGACGAGTTCCGCTATATCGTCGAGCGGTATTGCCGTTAATCGCTTCTGAGAAGGCTTGTTTTCACATTATGTTGTGAGCTGAGCTGGTGATTTTGAAGCTACCAAAAAGTGGCTAAACCGACCGATGCAAGCATCACAACCCGACCCCAGTTCCTTGGTTATATTTGTTCCGCTAACTATAGTGGTGGGTTAAGTTCCGATGGTCGATGTTGGATGAATCGAGGCGCTTTTAAAGCTTCCTCGAAGCCCTTTTGATCTACCAAAGACCTATCTAAGTAACCTGTCTCAACGCCATATAAATTGCCATGTCTTCCTATCAGCTTACCCATCTGAAGCAACTCGAAGCCGAGAGTATTCACATCATTCGTGAAGTCGCTGCTGAGTTCGACAACCCAGTCATGCTCTACTCGATCGGTAAAGATTCGTCAGTAATGCTGCATTTGGCCCTGAAAGCGTTCTACCCGGCCAAGCCACCCTTTCGATTGTTGCACGTTGACACGACCTGGAAGTTCCAAGAGATGTACAAATTCCGCGAAGAGTACGTCAAGAAGGAACTCGGACTAGATTTGATCACCCACATTAATGAAGAAGGCCGCAAGCAAGGCCTCGACCCTTACGAGAACAGTGCGAAGCACACGACATTGATGAAAACCGAGGGCTTGAAACAGGCTCTCAATAAATACAAGTTCGATGCGGCGTTCGGTGGGGCTCGACGCGATGAGGAGAAATCGCGTGCTAAAGAACGGATCTATTCATTCCGCGACAAGAACCATGTTTGGACGCCAAAAAATCAGCGACCTGAACTTTGGAATCTCTACAACGCGAAGGTCAACAAAGGCGAAAGTATCCGCGTGTTCCCAATTTCGAATTGGACTGAACTCGACGTCTGGCAATACATCTACCTGGAAAAAATTCCAATCGTCCCGTTGTATTTCGCCGCCAAGCGAAAAGTAGTCGAACGTGAAGGCATCACGATCATGGTCGACGACGATCGATTGCAGCTATTCCCCGGTGAAAAGCCGGTTGAAAAAGTGGTTCGCTTTCGAACGCTGGGCTGCTATCCGTTGACCGGTGCTGTCGAATCTCCAGCAACAACATTGCCGACTATCATTCAAGAGATGCTGCTGGCAACGACTTCAGAACGTGAAGGTCGTTTGATCGACAACGATGGCGTCGGAATGCAAAAACAAAAAGAAGACGGATATTTTTAAGCGATCAAGCAAGAGTGAATCGGGCGACCGTCGCCGCGCCCACCCGCTGGGGTGCTGGTAATCAGGAAGCGTCACACAAATTACTAAACACCAGAAAATCTAAGAACTTAGAAACAATGTCACACCAATCCGACTTGATCGCCAAAGACATCGAAGCCTATCTCGATCAGCACGAGCGAAAAGACCTATTACGCTTTTTGACCTGCGGCAGCGTCGACGACGGCAAAAGTACTTTGATCGGACGATTGTTGTACGATTCGAAAATGATCTACGAAGATCAGTTGGCCAAACTGGAAAAAGAGTCGGCCGTTCATGGGACGACTGGCGGTGGATTCGACCCATCTATGTTGGCGGACGGTCTCGAGGAAGAAAAAGAGCAAGGCATCACGATCGACGTGGCCTATCTTTACTTCTCAACGTCCAAACGGAAATTTATCATCGCGGACACGCCTGGCCATGTGCAATACACGCGCAACATGGCAACCGGTGCGTCGACAGCCAACTTGGCAATCATTTTGGTTGACGCACGCAAAGGCGTTCTTGAGCAAACCAAACGGCACAGCTTTCTAACGAACCTGCTTGGGATTCGCCATATCCTTGTTGCGATCAATAAGATGGACTTGGTCGATTTCAGCGAGGAGAAATACAACCAGATTAAGTCGGACTACAAGGACTTCGCCGGAAGACTGGAGACGCCTGATTTGCACTTCATGCCGATCTCGGCGCTGCATGGAGACAACGTTGTTGATCGCAGCGACAAGATGCCTTGGTATGGCGGCCCAACGCTGATGACATTTCTCAATGATTCGGTTGAGATTGGTTCGGATCGTAACCTGCGCGACTTTCGCTTCCCTGTTCAATCCGTCTTGCGACCGGACCTAGACTTTCGTGGCTTCGCAGGAACGATCGCATCGGGCATCGTAAGAGTGGGCGATGAGGTTATCAGTTTGCCCTCGCGGAAAACCAGTCGCATCAAAGAGATTGTGACCTACGATGGCAATCTTGAAGAAGCGTTTGCTCCTATGGCAGTCACTCTGACACTCGAAGACGAAATCGATACCAGTCGCGGAGACATGATTGTTCGAACCGGTAACGTACCGAAGCTAGATGATAAGTTTGACGCGATGCTGGTTTGGATGTCCGAGCAGCCAATGCTTGTTGGCCAGCAATATATCTTCAAGCACACCAGCAAGATGGTTTCGGGCACGATTTCGACGCTTCGCTATCAAGTCGACGTGAACACGATGAAAAGCCAGCCGGCCCCAACGCTTGAGTTGAATCAGATCGGGCGCGTGAACATCAATTTAAATCAAGCGATTGCCTACGATCAGTACCGGAAGAACAAAACGACGGGTGCGTTTATCGTCATCGATCGGCTGACCAATGTGACCGTTGCCGCTGGAATGATTCTCGATCGTCGCACCAGTTCCGATCGACCTGACGCCTGGGATGCCGAACCGCAAAGTGAAAACCTGACGGCCGAAATCAGTAACGTTACGCCCGATGAAAAACAGGCTCGCTTTGGACAGAAACCGGCCACCATCTTGATCACCGGATTACCAGGCGCAGGCAAGACAACGACTGCCTATGGCGTCGAACGAGGCTTGTTTGATCGTGGAAGAAGTGCGGCTGTCTTGGACGGACAAAACTTGCGAGTTGGACTGACTCGCGACCTTGGCTTCTCTAAGCAGGATCGTTCAGAGAACCTGCGGCGAGCGACCGAAGTGGCCAAACTCATGAATAAAGCCGGTATGATTTGCGTGATGGCTTTGGTTTCCCCGAACGACGAGACACGACAACGAGCGGCGAAAGCGATCGGTAACGAGAACTTCATTCTCGTCCACCTCGATGCACCTGCCGATCTTTGTTCGGAACGAAATTTGTCAGGTAATAAAGAGGGTGCGACGGAAGAGAAGATGTCTAGTTATCAGCCGCCGGAGAACGCGGATTTAGTTCTTAATACTGCCGAATTATCGCCTGCTGAATGCGTCGAAAAGGTGATAGAATTGCTGGAGTCTAAAAAGGTCATTTAGTGGCCTTCCACTTCACATTTTTGGCTGTACGAAGGTAACGTCTTGATTGCTGACCATCCGCCGTTTCGTCCGTTCAAACCGATTCACCTGCCTCACTTCCAAACGGTTGGTGCATTTTTCTTACGCGGGAAACAGTCGACGTATTCTGCTACCAAACGCATTGTCAACCTGTTCGACGGCGATCGTTTGGTCATTCACGATGACAAGCCGGCAAACTGGATCACCGGTGACCGGATCGTCATTCTGTTGCATGGATATTGTGGTTGTTACCACTCCCCGTACATGCGCCGAACCACCGATAAACTTCATCGTCGTGGTATTCGCACTATTCGCGTCGATTTTCGCGGGTTCGGTGACAGTGCTTTGGTTTCACGAGGACACCTGCACGGTGGATGCAGTTTCGATGTGCAGTCTGTGCTTGATCACGTCCATCGGTTGTGTCCGATTTCAAAAATCAGCCTGATTGGTTTTTCGCTTGGCGGAAACATCCTCATGAAGCTGTTGGGTGAATGGGGTGACAACCATCCGGAGTATGTCGATTCGGCAGTTGCGGTGTCGCCGCCCGTCGATTTAATTTACGCATCGTGGAACATTCGCCAACGAGGGAATCGACTTTACGAAGCCTATTTCATTCACCGCCTCAAGACCCAACTCACACTTAGGCGGCGTAAGGTTAAGGATTTAGTTGACAATAATTTGAATCCGTTACCGAATCGTTTGATCCATTGGGACGACAAATTTACGGCTCCGATTTGGGGATTTCGCGGTGCCAAGGAATACTACGAAAAAGCGAGTTCGGGCCCGCTGTTGAAAAATGTTCGCGTCCCGTCAATCATGCTTTGGGCTCACGATGATCCGGTCGTGCCGTATGATTCGTGCGATCGATTCGATTTGTCGAGTTCGATCGAAGTCATCTCAACGCGTCGAGGTGGGCATCTTGGTTTCATCGGCCGAAAAGTTCGTGACCCTGACAAATATTGGATGGACTGGCGAATTTGCAATTGGATCGCGTCGTTGGACGAAGTCTAGAAATTGGGTTTCCGAAATTGTGCTTCCTTTAGTGGGAAGACTAAACCTCGCCAGAACGCTTGAAACGCATTTTAGATCGCTACCCTCTGTTAAGCCGAGTTTCGCATGCCCAATCTGACCGACTCCAAAACGACGATCCACTCCGCACTCATCATTTGTTGTTTAACAGTTTGGCTGTCCGTCAGTTCAGCGAGCGTCAAGGCTCAGACAAACTGGGATCGATTCCATGGCCCCAATGGATCAGGTTTGTCCGAAACCGACGTGCTTCCAAGCGATTGGTCGGATGACGATTACCTATGGAAAACGAAACTCGCTGGCTCTGGTTCTTGCTCGCCCGTCATTTGGGAAGGCAAGCTGTTTATAACAAGTTGCGATCCAGAGTCGGGCAAATTGATTCTCCAATGTTTGGATGCCAACAGCTCGAAGCAAATTTGGCAAACTGAATTTGATTCGACGCCTTACCGGATGCATTCGCGAAATAGCTTCGCGTCATCAACGCCCGCTGTCGATGAAAATAACGTCTACGTGACGTACGCGAGCCCTGATCACACGATGTTAGTCGCCGTCGATCATGGTGGCGAGAAAGTTTGGGAACGAGATTTTGGCAGTTGGATTTCGCAACACGGTTTCAGTGCTTCACCGATGATCTACCAAGACAAAGTTATCTTTTTCAATTCCCAGCAAGCCGACCGAGTTGGCCCCGGTCAGGCTCCCGGAAACAGCCGAGTGATTGCCGTAAGCTGCAGCGATGGTTCCGACGTTTGGGAAACGCCATTAAAAGCGACTCGATCTTGCTACGCTGTGCCAAGCGTTTATTCCAGCGAAGACGGCGTCGATCAGCTCATTTCGTGCAACACGGGCGACGGTTTTTTCAGCCTCGACCCAGCCACCGGAAAACGTAACTGGTCGGCCAAGCCATTTCAAATGAGAACGGTCGCTTCGATGTTGATCGTTGACGGGATGGCGATTGGCAGTAATGGATCTGGTCGGGGAGCTGGAAATTACTTGGTCGCCATGCGGCTGGATAAGAAATCAACAACGTCGCAACCGACAGAAATTTACACGCTCCGCAAAGCCAACTATGTTCCCAGCCCGGTCGCGATCAACGGAATGTTATTTCTCGTCAATGATCAAGGTATCGGGACTTGCGTTGATTTGCAGACGGGAACTCAACATTGGCAGCAACGGATTTCTTCAGGCTTTTCTGGTTCGTTGGTCGCAACGAATGATCATCTTTATGTGATGGATGAAAGCGGCAAGCTGTTTGTAATAGCGGCGTCCAAAGAGTTTAAAATCGTCAGCGAACACGATTTGGGCGAGTCGACTCGAGCGACGCCAGCAATTTGGGCGAACAAGCTCTACCTACGAACCGATTCTCATCTGCTTTGCATTGGCAAAAAATGAACGTCCGTCAACCGGCGTTTGCCTGAGCCAGTACCAACCTTCTCTCCGCGAATTTGAATTACATGTGGCATTTCTGGATCGATGTGGGTGGAACGTTTACCGACTGTTTAGCGGTCGCCCCCTCTGGTGAAGAGACGTCGACAAAAATTCTCAGTTCTGGGCTGACCAAAGGTATCGTAGAAAGTTCGTCAGGGCCTGACCGCTTTATTGATGCGTCACAAATCGGTGCGGTAGACGATTTTTGGCGCGGTGCGAAAATCAATTTTCTGGGGGACGACGGAAGTACTCTATTCAGTTCAACCGTCACTGGATTCCATTCGTCCAGTGGCGAATTTGCGATCGCCACAGTCAGTAGTGGTCAGCATTTGAAGACGCCGTCGCGATATGAGTTGAGCACGGAATTGACCGCGCCAATTTTGGCAATTCACATGATTCAAGCGGTTCCGATTGATCAAGAGCTGGCGGACTGCCGTGTCGATTTAGGGACGACGCGCGGCACCAATGCTTTGTTGACTCGCACAGGCGCGTCGACGGCTTTGATTACCAGTGCCGGCATGCAAGATTTCTTGTTGATCGGGGATCAAGCACGGCCCAAACTGTTCGAACTGAATGTGCGAAAGCTGGTTCCCCTTTTTGACAGCTCGATCGAGATCCAGGAACGAGTTTTGGTGGATGGCACCGTTGAGTCGGCTCCTGTTCGCGAAGCAGTCGCCAAGCAACTACGCGATTTGAAATCGGAAGGCACCGAGTCGATTGCGATCTGTTTGATGTTTGGATACCTATACCCTCAGCACGAGCAGATGGTGGCTGAGATTGCCGAAGAAATCGGTTTTCAAAGTGTACGGGCCTCCTCGGATGTGGCGCCTTTGATCAAGATCATCCCGCGCGGTGAAACGACGGTGCTGGATGCCTATCTAAATCCAGTGATCAATCGTTATCTCGACGAAGTGCAATCGAAATTGTCTTCTGCAAGTCAGCTTCGATTCATGACATCGGCCGGTGGTTTGGTGTCGCGTTCAAGGTTTTCAGGCAAGGACACGGTGTTGTCCGGTCCAGCCGGTGGTGTCGTCGGTGCAGCCCGAATCGCCGCTGGCGTTGGGCTGAATCAAGTCATCGGTTTCGATATGGGTGGCACGAGTACTGATGTGTCGAGGTTCGACGGAAGTTTTGAGCGATCATTCGAGACTCTCAAAGCTGGCGTACGCATTGTTACGCCAATGATGGAAGTCGAGACGGTTGCCGCAGGGGGTGGCTCGGTTTGTTGGTTTGACGGATCCAAGTTGCAAGTCGGCCCGCACAGCGCCGGTTCTGACCCGGGGCCGGCCTGTTATGGCCGCGGCGGCCCGTTGGCGATTACCGATATCAATTTGTATTTGGGGCGCATTCGTCGTTCTATGTTTCCTTTTCAATTGGATCTGAAATCGGTGGAGCAACGGCTGCATGACCTCTGTGTTCAACTGGCGAAGGCAGGTCACAGATATTCTGCCGAGGAATTGGCGGATGGGTTTCTGCGAATCGCCAATCACAACATGTCGGCTGCAATTCAGACCGTTTCGGTTGCCAAGGGTTACGATCCTCAAAGTTATGCTCTGGTTTCGTTTGGTGGTGCGGGTTCGCAACATTGCTGTGCGGTAGCGGACAACCTCGGGATGACCAAAATCCTCGATCATCCACAAGGAAGTATTTTGAGCGCCGTCGGAATTCGGTTGGCTGATCAGACGGCGCACGCGGTGGAATCGACCACCGGAGTTCTTGGCAAGTCCACATTGGAATCATTGGAGCCGCTGTTCTCGCGACTGGAGAGGCAGTCGATTCAATCTTTGGTTGACGATGGCAATGATAAAGAACAGGTGCTCGTCGCTCGCTCGTTAGACCTGCGATACGCAGGAACGGAAACACCCCTGTCTATTTCGGCTGCAAAGAACGGTGATTATCTCGAACAATTCTGCGAGCGACACCAACAGCATTTCGGTTACTTGCAGGATCGCGATATCGAAGTCGTGGCCGTTCGTGTCGACGCAACCGTGAAAGGAAATCGGTTGGCCCCGATCGAATTGCCGAAGATGTACACTGATTTGACTTCTTCGGCATCACAACTGATGTGGAACGATGGAAAGTTTTCACCAGTTGAAATGTTTGATCGGCTGGAATTGCAGACGGGGCAGCGAATCATTGGTCCAGCGATTATTGCGGATCGATACATGACGACGATTGTCGATCGAGGTTGGGAAGCAAAAGTGCTTCCCGCGAAAACGTTATTGATTGAAAAAACCGGCGGTCAACGTGAGGACTCAGCGTCAGCCCAGCTAAAATCGTCCGCTAAAAAAGCTCAATCGGCCACCGCTGATCCAGTTCAGCTAGAGATCTTCAACAATCATTTTTCTTCCATTGCCCGGCAAATGGGGGTTTCGTTGCAAAAGACTTCCGGCAGTGTCAATGTAAAAGAACGATTAGACTTCAGTTGTGCGATCTTCACCAAGGATGGCAATCTGGTCGTAAATGCCCCGCACATTCCAGTCCACCTTGGCGCAATGAGTGAGACGGTTCGGGCAATTATCCGGCTGAACTCGAGCGTTGTATCGGGTGATGTCTTTGTCACGAACGATCCCTATGAAGGCGGTTCACATCTGCCTGACGTGACGGTCGTCACACCCGTTTTCAATCCGTCAGGCGACGAGCTTTGGTTTTGGGTGGCCAGCCGATCCCATCATGCCGAGATCGGAGGCTTAGCTCCCGGATCGATGCCTGCCAATGCGAAATCCTTGGGAGAAGAAGGTGTATTGATCCAGAATTTTCGCTTGATTGAAGGCTGCGTCGATGATGGAAACGTTGGCAAGCGAGTTGGCGAAAAGCAAGCGAATACCTTGTCAAATATCAAAGAGAATTTTGAGGAGCTGCGAGCACTACTGATCGATGCTCCCTACCCTTCTCGCTCACCTGATGAGAACTTGGCAGACGTTCGGGCACAAGTTGCCGCCAACCGGACGGGACTAAACCAGCTTCTTGAATTAGTCGCCAAGCATTCGATTCAAACGGTACACCAGTACATGACTCATATTCAAGACTCCGCCGAAGAGAAGATTCGTTCGGTGCTACGGCAGATGAACGATGGCGAATTTCGTTTTGAAGATGCGCTGGACAATGGCGCCACGATTCGAGTCAAGCTCTCGAAGCGAGGCGATGAGTTGGAGATAGATTTTGCAGGAACGGATCCGGTTTTGCCTGACAACCTGAATGCGAATTCGGCAATTGTCTCCTCGGCTGTCATGTACGTGATGCGCTTGCTGATCGATGAGGACATTCCTCTTAACGAAGGCGTGATGAAACCCGTCACAATTAGTCTTCCGCACTGTTTCTTGAATCCAAAGCCGTCGCCGGATCCCATGAAGAGTCCAGCCATCGTCGGTGGCAACGTAGAAACATCCCAACGCGTCGTTGATGTTTTGTTGGGCGCATTGTCATTGGCGGCGGCCAGCCAAGGCACGATGAACAATTGGTTGATGGGCAATGCTAATTTTGGGTATTACGAAACCATTGGAGGTGGCTCCGGCGCGACCCCAACTGGCGGCGGATCGGATGCCGTTCATACCCATATGACCAACACGAGGTTGACCGATCCGGAAATTTTGGAGTCGAGATATCCGGTAGTCCTGAGGGAGTTTTCAATTCGACATGGCAGCGGCGGAACGGGAATTCATCCTGGCGGCGACGGCATGATTCGCGACGTCGAGTTTAGGGAGCCCGTGACGGTCTCACTGTTAACCAGTCGAAGAGCTGTTCAGCCCTATGGATTGGAGGGAGGATCACCAGGTGAAACAGGACTGAATCAGTTGACGCGTGCGGTCGAAGACGGCAAGCCCGCGAAGATCGAAATGCTTGCCAGTCGTTGTGAATTTCGAGCCATCCAAGGTGACCGGTTGCGATTGGAAACGCCTGGCGGAGGGGGGTGGGGGTTGGCCAGCGAGTAGTCAATCGGGCGGGCCGCGAGGTAAACGGTTAGCCCCTTCGAACCAGTGGTTCGCTATTGCTGAGTTAATTAGAGTTTATGGGCCAATGTTTATAGGCCGATGTTTATCGGCCAACAATGTTTATGGGTGCCATGCCCTCGCTTGCGTGGGCATGCATGCGCGAGCGTGTCACCGATCACTACAGGTCTGATGGATCATTAGTGCCATCGCTCTTGGAAAATTGGTGCCGCGACTAATGGTTTGTCAAAGCTTAATTTTAGGGTAGTGGACGAGGTTACGAGTCCTTTTTAGGAAGCAAAAGACATGGGACTCGTTGCCTCGTTGAATCCCAATCTTTATGCCTGACAAACCGCTAGGTTGGATCGGCCTGCCTTTTGAGACTCCTCGTCAACGCCACCGAATATCTCGGAGAGATTACAGCCATTAGCCGTGGGTTGAGTGAAACGACACCCACGGATCACGTTGGCATGACTTTTGACCCCGTAGGTGGTCACAGCTAGATTTGCTTCGATGACCCTTCGGAGTCGCCAAGAGGAGGACATCGTTACCGGGGTGTTCACTGCGTTCAAACCCCGGCTGCAAGCTGTTCACCGAGAAGTGTCTGTCTTTCTGCGAAAAAGACGGATTCACTGACGGCTACGGTTCCGGCGTGACGATTTGCTTTTTCTCGATGAATTTGTCACGCATGATTTCGCGGATCGTCAAATAGCGCTCATTCACTTCTGCTTTGACTTCGTCACTTAGCTTACTGTAGGAGCGGAGGAACACTTGCGTCTGATAGACTTCACCTTGAAACAAGTTGGCTCGAATTCGATGCGACAACCGGTTTTGAGCGCGGATCACCAACGAGTTCAGTGAGCCCCATCGCTCGGGAGCATCGACAGGCTGCGCAAACGCATCAAAATGGCTGAACAGGAGGTAGCCGGTCTCGCCGGTCGGCTTGATAAAGCGTGCCTCAATGTAGGGCCAAGATTCTCCGTTTTCGTCAGCAGGCCCCTCGATTCGTTTTCGACCTTGGAGTTCCCATCCTTGATTCTTGTAACAAGTCGTCAGTTCGTGCCAGCCTGGAAAGGTCTGATCGATCGATGTAACCGCGACGCAACGTGGCGCTTTGAATTGCCAGATGTCGGAGCGTTGCCCCAGATCGCTTCCTCTCGTTCGGTCTTCACTAAGATACTTGATGACCTCCCAATTACCGCCGACAGTTGACGGCATATCGTTTTCTACGTAATCGACCACAGTGTTCGAATTGAAGAACTGAACTTTCATGTTCGGTTTCGCATACGATCGCTGGACATCAATAAGCTGATACAGTCCAAAGCAGGCAATCAGGATCGCAGAAGTCCAAAGGATTTTCCGATCAATGTTTGTCATGGGGCGTCGAGTAAGGTTCTTGCGAGAACGATTGTTCTCGTCATCCTTTTCGCCCGCCAAAAAGCCATTCCAAAACCGGGTGATGGCACCAGAGAACTGACCTGAGTCCTCTGATGATTCAACCGGCCCGAACATGAATAACAGGAATTGATCTGTGCTAAGGATGAGCAAGGCTCCAATGACTAGAACGGCGTAGCCAAGCAGATCGTGCGCAAAGCCATGCGATAAATCGAATCCGAGTTTTGCATCTGAAATCGGAATGACGAAAATTCGAACGGTGTTCATAAACAACGCCCAAAAAACGGCTGACATCACCAGAATTCCCGCTCGGAAGCCGATTGCCGCAACGAGCAACATCGTGACGCCGATCAATGATAAGTAACCACTGGTAAACGAAATAAGTGAACCCAGCGTTGAATCGAAAAAGCAAAGAAGTAGCCCGACAATCAGTAAGACAACGGTCGCGACCGAACCGGGACGCGCGATTCTCCTGGCCCACACGATGAATACAGCGGTGACGGCGAGCAAAGTGAAAAACGAAACGACGCCGCTACAGGCTTCTTCGATTCCGTATTGTTGCATGCCAGGAACGTTGATCACGGTTCCGTCCATGTGATGCCCCAAGCCGATCAGGTCTAACAGTTGGCTGGTAAACCCGGCGCTGTAGGCCTGCAAGCGAGTGATAATAATTCGATCGTAATTCATCGGTAGGGCCAAACAGGCAAACAGCGGCAGCGAGCACGCCCAAAGACTGTTTTTGGTTTCCGGATCAAACGTTCTTGCAAGCAAGCTGGTGGTGACCAACAGGACACTGAACGCCGCGAACCACGGCTCCATGAACAGAACGCCGACAAAAGCAGATATCAATCCGCCAATCAGTAGGAAATCGCTGGTGCGGCTTCGGTGGAACGGTTGGTCTGAATTGTGGGGCCAACGAATGACGACAATCGCAATCGAGGCAATGATGGCAAATGGAAATGACTGATAGTGGGGACGTTCCCAGAGGCTCTTGAAGTAGAGCAGCAGCATCGGAAGCTGAGCCAATACCGCAAGCCCATAAGGAAGCAATACCCGTATCAATGTTTGATTAGGATTCGAAGCCTGCGGCGAGGTTTCTAGTTTTTGTTTTGTCGAAGCAGATGCTGTGGCCATGTTTCAATCAATAATGCGCTTGGGCGCTTGTAAAGGTATGCTTTGGAAGATCGGAGAAGGACGGAGGTGTGTTTACCCAAATGACGCCTGATCTAACAAAATCGACCATTTGGGGAGAGAATCATCAGCGGCTATTTTAGAGTAGAGACGATTTGTTTCCAACCGAAATGAGAGCCTATTGGACAGCCTTCCCAGCGAACCAAGCGTAGAATTTCTCAGTCAAAATGGCTTCGTTTATGCTGTCACTAGGGCAAACGCCGAATAAAGTTCCGTTCTTGTAGTCCAGAACACTCTAAGAAAACGGAATTTGAGAACTCATCTGATTTTGATTGAAACAACAGAGACAATGGTGGTTCATCGCACCGCCCATGCGTTCGTTTGGCGGACTGAATCTTGCCAACTGTTCGAATCGTTCTCAGGCAGCCCCAGAGAGCGGTTAGCTGACGGCCGGTTGGCCAGTCGCCCGTTCAACTTCATCGCGGACATACTTCAATTCGAGCAACTTCATTTTGACGCCTTCAACATCAAGGCGTTGGGTGTTGTGCGAATTGTAGTCGACCGCTTCGGTGACTTGGGTTTCTGCATCGACCGTATAGTTGTGGTAATACATGTCACGATTGTCGCGAGGGATTCGGTAGTAACCCCCAATGTCTTCGGCACGTGCCATTTCCTCACGGTTCAGCAACGTCTCGTAGAGCTTTTCACTATGACGAGTGCCAATGATTTTGACTTCATTGTCGGCTTGAAAAAGTTCCTTTAACGCCTGCGCCAGATCACCAATGGTTGTCGCCGGCGATTGCTGAACGAAGGTGTCACCCTGCTCCCCATGTTCGTAAGCATGAAGAACCAAATCGACGGCATCGTCCAGTGACATTAAGAACCGCGTCATATTGGGATCGGTAATGGTCAACGGAAGGTTGTTCTTGATTTGATCGATGAACAGGGGAATCACTGAACCACGTGAATCCATCACATTACCGTAGCGTGTGCAGCAGAGCAGAGTTTTTTGAGCATCGGTCAGCCGAGATTTTGCGATGACCAATTTCTCCATCAAAGCTTTGCTCATCCCCATCGCGTTGATTGGATAAACGGCTTTGTCGGTGCTGAGCGCGATCAGGCGTTTGACTCCGCTGGCGACTGCCGCAGTAATCACATTCTCGGTGCCTAACGCGTTTGTTTTAAGTGCTTCAAGCGGATAGAACTCGCATGAGGGAACGATTTTCAATGCGGCGGCTTGGAAAACATAATCAACGTCTTTCATTGCCGGCAGCAGACTCCCATACTCACGAACGCTACCGATGTAGAATTTGACTTTGGGGTCACATAGCGAGGTTCGCATCGCCTCTTGTTTCATCTCGTCGCGGCTGAAGATGCGAACTTCTTTGATGTTGGTTTTCAGAAACCGTCGCAGAACGGCGTTTCCGAAAGATCCTGTTCCACCAACGATTAAAAGAGTCTTTCCGTCAAACATGTTGTTGGTTTTGGAACCGAAATCAAGCGTCCGATTCGATCTTTCTGTTGGCTGAAAATAAGTACTGCGGAAGTTTTGAAAGTGGTTTTGAAAACCGCAAGCCGAAGGGTGGCTTAAGGCCGTTAACGATCCAAGCTCGGTAGCTTTGTTCGTTGGCGGCAAACCGGTTCACTAACGATGCGTTACTCTCTCCGCCTACTCGCATGTTGACTGTGACTTCGGGGATATAGCCGACACTAATTTGGTGTTTCACCATCATTCGAACCATGCATTCGTAGTCGCCTGCAGTTCCGAGATCGCACCGATACCCACCGTATTTTTCATAAACGTTTCGCTTAATGTACACTGTTGGATGCGGGGGCATCCACCCCCAGCGAAACTTCGTGACATCGTATTCACGTGCGATCCATGAACGAGTTGTTTTGTTTTTCCGGGCACTGAAGTAATCCAAGTCGGCATAGACAGCGTCCAAGTCTTCAGATGTCAACTTATCAGCGACTTTTGCCAACACCCGGCTGCTTGTGAAATGGTCGTCGGCATGCAAGAAGCCAATATATTTTCCGGTGGCTGCTGTAATTCCTTTGTTCAGTGCGTCGTAAATGCCATCGTCTTTTCCGCGAAAAATTTTGTCGATGCGATCGGAATAGCCATCGACGATTTCAGACGTTCCATCGTCAGACAAACCATCGACCACGATGTATTCGACGTTTTCGTACGTTTGGGACAACACGCTCTTGATCGTACGATTAATCGTCCCGGCGCGATTGAAGACTGCCGTTACTACTGTCAGATCAGGTTGGTTGGTGGGCTGGTTCAATTTTTAATCGCTAGTATTTTCTTTGATTTTCTTTGCTGGATTTCCCGCGACGATCAAACGATCGGCCACATCTTTTACCACAACTGAGCATGCCGCGACCACGACTCGATCTCCCAGTTTTACTCCGGGCCCGATAAAAGCTTTGGCACAAACCCAAGTTTGACTGCCAATGATAATCGGCGACGAAATCAATGGTAGGTGATTTTGCTGGTAGTCGTGAGATGCGGTGCAAAGATAACTGTATTGAGAGACCATGCTGTTTTCGTGAATCACGATCGGAGAAACGCAATACAGATCGACTTGCGGCCCGATTACTACCCAGTCGCCCAACCGCAAATTGGGCGGGTAGTAAACTTTTGCCGTACTCGCGATCTGGACGCCTTTCCCAATTTTCGCTCCAAACAGCTTCAGCAGAAACCGTCTCCAAAAATGAAATTGTTTTGGCGATGGAAAGAAAAGAAAAAGCCAAACAAAAAACCAGATCGCACGGACGACCTTGTTAGTAAGAGACAATTCGCTTTTGAATTCGCTTAGTTTCACAGAATCAGGTCTAGGGAATTTGTTTTGACAGGAAACCAATCATCTAGCTTGAATTGCCGATTGGTTCAGAGAGGTTTTTATTCTATGAGCTTGAGTGACGACCGGAAATTAGCGACTCGAACGCAGTGAACTGTTGAGCCGCAATGGCTTGAGTCGAATAGTGATTTCGAATCAAGTCAGCAGCGCTTTGTTGTTTTTCCTTGAGCGTCTTGCCGCTCATTTCGATAGCTTGCAAAAGTCCATTGCGAATGTCTTCGACGGCTGGTGTGACATTGATCGCCAACTCTGCTTCGGAGGCTTCCGGAAAATTGCAGCCGGGACTGATGATCGGAAAACAACCGAATGACATTGCTTCCAAAACGGACGTGGGAAAGCCCTCACTGTGCGATGGCAGCGCGAAAAAATCAGCTCGAAGTAGCTCTTGCGTCTTCGTCTCACCAAACAACGGCCCTAGCAGCTTAACATTTTTCAGCCCGGCTCGAGCGATGATTGCTTCGATCTTTTGCTGTTCACCTTGGTCGGGACCGACGATGCGTAATTCAAATTTATTGGCAAGCTGATTCGATAGTGAAGCCCAGGCTTCCACCAGTTCGGCAACAGCTTTTTTTTCGTGAAGCCGACCTAAAAACAAAATCGTTTTGCCAGTCTTGTTAGACAGATCGCAGCGACTTTCGATGTCCACTCCGTTTGGAATGAGCTGGATGTTAGGGTGTCGCGGATACATTTTGCTGAGGTTCGTCAGTTCCGGATTCGAAACCGCCCGGATCATGTCAGATGCTCGCAGCATCCGGTCTTCAAACAACATCCGATAGATTCGTTTGCGAATTGGTTTCTGTTGGAGCGACCAAGGTTCCAGCATGCCTTGTGGAGAGGTAACCCAGCGAAACCCCCTTCGTTTCAACTGGTGGCCCCAGCGCGTACAAAAAGTCCATGCTCCGTGCGTCGCGATGATCGTCTGAGCGGGATCGAGTTTGCTTTTCGCCAGCAGTGATTCCAAATCCGAATGCGATGTCGATCTCAATTCCTGAACGTCATCGAAGCAATAGTTTGACCCATCCCATTGAGGTTCTTGGGGCGCCCAAAGCCGGCTGGAAACATCATAATCACGTTTGAGAATTTTGGATGTAAACAGCGCTGCGTTCCAGACTCCAAAGTTCAGCGGAGCAAGCGTGTCAACAATGTTGACAACAATCATGCTGCGGCCTTTTGGAGTTGAAAGGTCGAGGTTACGCCATGCATGAACTTTTCAGCCATCGTTTCCAGATTGATTTCTTCGTTGAAAATGCGGTATGACTCTAAACCGCGATCGAAGGTCTGTTTTCGGTTTTGGTAGGCTTCTCGAATGGCTCCGGTGAGTGCAGCCAAGTCGTCGGGTGGAATTCGCCAACCGTTGGCGTCACGCACCAAGTCCAATTCTGTTCCATCGGCCTCGGAAACAATCGCAGGCAATCCAAACGACATCGCTTCTTGAATTGCCAATCCGCCTAATCCTGGTAACACAAACAGATCACAAGACGCGGCAATCGCTTTCAGTTGATCACCGACCTGCATCCCATGAAAAATACAATCAACTCCAGTTTGCGAAGTCATGGATTCCAAGGCGGAGCGATGTGGCCCGTCACCGACAATTTCCAAACCAATGTCTAGGCCTTCGGCACTCAATTTTGCAATCGCATCGACTAGCAATTCAACGTTCTTGTGTTCAACGATTCGTCCAATGTTGATGACCTTAAATTTGCCTTCCGGACGAAACGTTCGTTCCGGCATTGGTCGGCGGCTAACGGTTGCGTTGTGGGCTACGAAGATGTCTTTGGCAAATCCTGCTTCTGCGTATTGTTGTTTAGCCAATTCGCTGTAGCTGATTAGTGAATCGAATTTGGCATAAGTTCGTTTTTGCCTTAAGCGACGGAGGCTTTCAAATTTTCGCTTGAAAAAATTCGTCGTTCCCAAGCCCCAGCCCATCACCGCCCGGTCATTTTTCCGTGCCCAACGAACCAGTTTGGACGTGTCAGTAAAACGAGGATTGGCTTCGGTCACAATGAGATCCGGTTGAATCCGTGTTACGTGATTCATTAAGTCCTTTTGCCAGTAGATCAAAAACGTGCCTTTGCCAAATTCGATATTCTTCACCGGGATAATCTCGCCTGGCTTGATCGAATTCGAAATGGCGATGCCTTCTTCCTGCTTGGGTTCGCCAGCGATGACGACCAGCCGCTTGCATGATTGGGCCAGTAAACCAAAAAGTTCAGCGCGATA